>JAFMEA010000097.1 GCA_017856985.1 Planktomarina sp. | reverse complement strand
ATCCAAGGCGGCAAACGCGTCACCCTTGCCAGTGAAGCCACACTGAGCAAACCGCAATTAATTGGCGTTGCGGCAAGCAAGCCAAATAGCATGCAAGTCAATCAACTGTCATCAACTGAGATTTTGCCAATTGATGCGCCCAAAAATGCTAACGTCACAACGTTTGAAGAAATGGGCCAAAAACCGATTAATAGTGAGCCTTCAAAAGGTGAACAGGTCATAGCTGAACAAATAATGGCCGAAAACACGCTTAGCCAAGAGAGTTTTGTCAATCAGGCAAATACCAAAGAGATTACCATCAAACAAAATCTGGCAACAGATTCGTCAAATCTCTCAATCGGCACCAACTCAAAACCAACTGGCATTGCTACCGACGCGCAAGAATTCACCATTGCTCTTCTGCCAAATTTTGCCCCTGCCCCAAAAGACAAAAAAATATTACAAGCACAGCCAAACAAAAATGATGGCAATTTGATTGACAATGCGCGCCTCGCTCTACCACCGCTGATAACGCCCAAAGCCGCCACACCTGATCAGATCGCTGCCACTACTGTATTACCAAGCCCGCCCAAGACGCCAGAATCAGATGGATTGCAAACCGGCTTTTTTACGCAACGCCAGGGTCCAGTTTTACCGCTAGTAACTGATGCGGCAAGAACCAAAAAAATGCTTTTAGCATTAGAACAGGAAATCGAATATATCCGGTCAACCGTCGTCGACCTTGGCATTTCTGTTGAGGCCCTGCCAAGCGAAATTGAGGTTGCCACCACTGCAAAGAATGACAAATTCAAAAACATAATGATCAATCTTGCTGAACATCGAGCCGCGCTTCGTAAAATTCCATTCAAACCACCAATGCTCTATTTCTATATCTCAAGCGATTACGGTAATCGGAAACATCCGAAAACCGGCAAGACATCATTCCATCATGGCGTTGATCTGGCGGGCACTTGGCAAGAAAATGTGCGTGTAACCGCCCCAGGGACAGTGATTTATGCTGGCACCGAAGGATCATTTGGCAAGGTTGTGCGGGTAAAGCATGATTTTGGCATTGTCACAACCTATGCTCACCTAGCTCGCATCACCGTCAAGCTTGGTGATTATATCGGTGAAAATCATGTTATTGGAAAAATGGGCAATACCGGAAGGTCAGCAGGCGCTCATCTACATTATGAAATACGCATCAATAACAAATCAATCGATCCGGTAAAGTTCATGACTGTTGGCCGCGAAATCAGTGTTGCTGGAGAATTGCGGCAATCAAGCCTTATTGAATAGCGCTCGAAAGCAACTTAATTCCTCTTTTTCGACTTATCAATGGCGATCTATGGCATGCGAAATGCATTACCCTAGAAAGAGCCGACACTGTCAAAAATTTGTGGTGAATGATACCAAGAGGAGAGCCGGGATGAGCCGTCAGACAAAACCAGTTTTTACCATTGAGGCCGAAACTGCATTTGGCCAACAGGCAGGCGTTGAAGCAAAAGACCTTGGCATTGAATTTGTTCATTTTGACCAAGACGACAAGCCCGAAAGCCAGCATGTCGTTCCACTTGGTAATTTTATGAGCGACCAGCCCCTGACTAGTGAGGAATATCTTATCACACGGTCTTTAGTGGCTGCGCAGGCAATAAAATAATCGCACCCATTGCCGATGGAAAATTTCTACCAAGCGATGCCTGCTGCTAGTTGAGCGGGACCGCCATGCGATAAAAGAGCCAACCTAAAACTTTATATCATTCAAGCGAGGGAGTGAGGCGGGCGCGGCCAGAATTCAGCTAACGTATATTGCTAAGGCGTGCTTGCATACGACGTTGTGACGATGATGGGATATTCATCATCTCGCGATATTTAGCGACGGTGCGGCGGGCAAGATCAATGCCCTCATCAGCGATCATTTTACAAATTGCCTCATCACTTAGCGGCTTTCCAGGGGTTTCCTGACCAATCAATCGTTTTACCATATTACGAACAGCTGCAGCCGATGCATCACCCGTTGGCGCACGTGATGCAATATTGACACTGAAAAAAGATTTTAAGGGCATGCCGCCACGTGGCGTTGAAATTAACAGCCCAGTTGTCACGCGGCTAACAGTACTCTCATGCATTCCCACCGCCTGTGCTACATCGCGCAGAGATAGAGGCCTTAGATAGTCCAATCCTTTTTCCAAAAAATCGGTTTGCTGACGGATAATTTCAGCACTGATTTTCAATGTTGTTGAATTGCGCTGTTCTACAGCTCGCTTTAGCCAACGCGCATTATTAAGAGCATCTGCCGAATAATTTTGCGCCTCATCATCCATCTTTTTGGCAGTGACCATCTCGGCATAATCTTCATTGATCACAATCCCAGGAAGCGTTGACCGATTAAGTTCGACCACCCAGCCATCCGAGCGCCGTTTTACAATCACATCCGGACTGGGCATTTCAAGATGGTCAATCCCAAGGAACTCGCCCGGCTTTGGATTTAATGTGCGTATAATCGTAAGCATTTCCATGACATCATCAGAAGTGCACTTAATGAGACGCGCAAGACGTTTCACTTCACCGCGGGCAAGCAGATCAAGATTTTCCAATAAAATGGAAAATGCGTCGGTCATGACACCGAGCTCGATCAGTTGCAAGCGTATGCAATCTTCAAGATTGCGCGCAAACAAGCCTGTTGGCTCAAAAGTTTGCAGAATGGTTAATACACCTTCTGCTTCAGCAAGACTGCAACCACTGGCATCGGCAACATCCTGTACTGGCATGCCAAGCCAGCCACTTGGCTCAAGCGCATTAACAAAATGTCCTGCAATCAAACGCTGTTTTGGGTCGTCCATTGCCAGGTTTAACTGACGAAACAGGCCGGGGTAGAACCCTTCTTTTGAAGACACATTGCTGATGGCATCATAGTCACCCTCAAAAGGCGCATTTGCTGCATTGTTTCGCGGCGTATCGACAATTGATTGGTCAAAACGGTTTTCAAAGTCACTATGTTCGGTCGGGTCTTCGGCTAGCGCTGCACTTTCTTTCAAATCAGCAAGGTTCGTTAAATCGGCGGCTGGAGAGGGGTCAGTACTTTCATTGGCCATTGATTGACCTGAGTCCTCGATTTCGCCAATTTCTAAAAATGGGTTCTCATCCACCTGCTCTTGCAAGTGTTGGCTAAGTTCTAGATTAGACAATTGAAGTAATTTGATGGCTTGCTGCAATTGCGGCGTCATCACCAAAGACTGTTTTTGTTTTAGTTTTACTGACTGAGAAAGTTGCATAATCCCGTCCTCCTGAAAAAACTTTGAGGTTACGGCATGCAATTTGCAAAACATCTATTTGACGAACGGTTTTGTCAAGAAAACGACATATAATCTTATGTATTTCAATTAGTTATGATTTTGTCAGGATTTTTGCTTTTCCTCCATGTCAGAGTTCAGACAATCAAAACCGATCTAATCAGCAATTGAAATAAGTCGCTATTTAATCTAATTTTGTTGGATCAATTTACTACAAATCCCGATTTAACAAATTTTTACCCGAGACTAAAATGATTTACACTAAAACCAACCCAAGCGCTGGGCCATGTCATCGTTGTCGGATTATCCGATCTTATGTAATGTTTACCCTAATGCTTGTGATTTTAGCTGTGGTTGCTGGCGACAAATTTAGTCACATAAACTTTTTAACTCCATCCTGGTTTGCAGCAGCAATAGTTGGGTTTGGCTGCGTAAGCTTTTTAGTAAAACTGATTTCCTGGAAATTTTTCAACAAAATCATTTAACGGTCACGAACAAGGCGAACCAAGATCTCCTGATACGGGAAAAAGCGTCCGTAGGTGAAACCAGTCATAAAATTGACTGACCAAATATGCCGTGATGCAAAGCTATTCACCTCACCCGTCCAATACGGCTCACCATAAGTATTCGGGAAGGTGTCTAATTCTATCTTTACTGGGGAACAATCATCACAGACAAGCCCTTCCAGTTCAGTTCGTGTTGGCAAACGCCAGCCTGGTCCCAATTGCTCATTAGCGATGCTAATCGCCCTCGCCGCATCATCTTGACTCAGTTTAAGAGCCTTTCCTTTGCAATCATCACCGTCCCAAACCTGACCAACTGAGCAGCGCATCCATTCGACATTATTTTGCAGATCTGTGACGAGGTGGTCTCGTGCCATGAATTTGCCAGATTTAACAATTACCGCGTTGTCAGCGCTACTTAGTGATGATGAGCTTTGCGCGAATGCAGCATTTGCAATGACTTGAATTACGACAAGCACAGCCAGAGAAAAACACCAGATTGTCTCTTGAAAAAATGCAAAAAACCGCATTAGCTTTATTTCATCCTCACTAGGCTTAAATTTGTATAGAAGTAATTGGTGATACAAAGCATAGATTGCGCCAATTTAGATTTAAAAACCATAATTCCTGATATTTTTTGTTTTTCCTATAAAAATCATGGGTAATAGTTGGGTTGGTATTGTTTTTGCTTAGTTGAAAACATCAAAGTCAAAGATAACGGCAGGAAAAGAGTAGTTATACAATGGATTTAGCATCCCTCATTGGATTTATAGGCGCCATCGGTATGATTCTCGGAGCGATGATCTCCGGTGGCGGTGTTGGCCCATTCATTGACACCCCATCTCTTTTGATTGTGATAGGCGGCACCTTTTTTTCAGTTATGTACACATGCCCGCTGCCAGTTTTTCTTGGAAGCTTTGCAGCAATGGCAAAAGCGTTTCTTCCGCCAGTTAAAAAGATGGATGAATTGGTTGAACGCATGGCAGAACTTGCAGCGATAGCACGTAAAGACGGAATGATGGCATTAGAAGGACAGGACGTGCCAGATAAATTTTTCCAAAAAGGCCTGCAAATGTTGATAGATGGCGCAGACGAGACAAAGCTTGTGACCCAACTGAATGGGGAGATAAAAGCAATGAGATCTCGGCATGAAGCCAACCAAAATGTTGTTAAGGGATGGATTGATATTGGCCCAGCCATGGGAATGATTGGTACATTGATCGGACTAGTTCTAATGCTTGGCAACATGGCTGACCCGAAGGCGATTGGCCCGGCTATGGCAGTGGCTTTGCTTACGACAATGTATGGCGCGATTATTGCTAATATTATCTTTATGCCAATGCTAGTTAAACTTGAAGGCTATACAGCATATGAAGTTATCTATCGTGGGCTGGTGGTTGTAGGCCTTCGAAATATCGCCAAGGGAGAGTCTCCACGCAACATTCAAGATCAAATGGTTTCGGCCCTCCCCCCGAAAATGCAAGCCAAACTCGAAACGGCATAGTTCAAGATAGTTTGAACAATGCGACGATCATCCCTTGATGAGGATATGAAGAATGGCTGAAGATACCGAAAACGAAGTCATCGAAGAAGAAGAAGAAGAATGTCCAAAATGTCCTCCTGTTGGCGCACCAGCATGGATGGCAACCTTTGCCGATATGGCGACCTTGCTAATGGCTTTCTTTGTTTTGATTTTGTCTTTTGCCGAATTTAATGTGCCAAAATTCAAACAAATTTCTGGTTCGTTAAAAAACGCCTTCGGTGTTCAAAAGATTGTGCCAATTGTTGAACAACCAAAAGGCACAACAGTGTTGTCACTAAACTTCAGCCCGTCTCCGGCTAAATCAGTTACCGATGAAATGACTCAGCAAACGACAGAGACAACAAAGCCAGAACTTGAGTCTCAAACTAAAACAAAAGACAGCGACGGTAGCGGAGAAAAACAAAG
>JAFMEA010000096.1 GCA_017856985.1 Planktomarina sp. | reverse complement strand
CTTTATATTGATGAAGGCGAACTTACATTTGATAATGGTGGTCGAATTGTCAGCCCTAAAAACCTTGTTCACTACGAGCGTCAGGAAGAAGGATTCTCGATCGCGCTTGATATTGATTTTGGTCAATCAACCCAGTTCGCACAACCATTTTCGGTACTGAATGTTGAGCAGGATGGTTTTACATCGGGTCGTCTTGACGGCCTTGAGATTGATGCGTCAGGAACAATCCGCGCAAACTATACCAATGGTCAGAATAATCCACTTGGAAAAATTGTTCTTGCAAACTTTAACAACCAGAACGGTCTGAAGCAGATTGGTAACGCGACTTACGTTGAAACTGCTGTGTCTGGTGAGGCCCAGGTTGGTGAGGCGGGTTCTGAAGGATATGGCAACATCCTGTCGGGTTCACTAGAGCGTTCAAATGTTGATATTACTGAAGAACTTGTGAACTTGATTACGGCACAGAGAAACTTTCAGGCATCAGCAAAAGCAATTGAAACAACCACCACGCTGACGCAAACAATTATTAATATTCGTATGTAATTTTGGCCCTACGGCTAATTTACATCTAATCGGGGTCTGATAAAAATGGACAAATTGATTCACACGGCGTTGAATTCTCTGCACTCAGCTCGTATTCGACAAAATGTGAGTTCTCAGAACTTATCAAATGCGCAAGTCCCGGGTTTTCGTGGTGATGAAATCGGCGGTAGGTTTGGGTCCATTTTTCTTGAGTCAGACTCTACATTAAGCACTCGTGTCTTCACAAAAAGAAGTGAGGCTGGCTTATTCTCTGACTTGCAAGGTGAGCTACGTCAAACAGATGAACAAAATGATGTAGCAATCGTTGGTGAAGGCTATTTTTTGATTGAAGGCAAAAGCGGCGAATTGGCTATGAGCAGGAGGGGTGACCTCACAATTGGCCTCGATAAAACGCTTCGAAATGGCGCTGATGAGGTTATGCTAGATACCAGTCTGACGCCAATAACTATGCCGCAGTTTAAGAAGCTTTTTGTTAGTGAAAACGGGCAAATTTATATTCAACCCGTTGGCGCTGCTGATGGCACAAGAGTTTTGGTGAACCAGATTGCGATGACATCTGGCCAAGATATTGAATTAGCCAAAGATACAGATGGCGCAATAAGGCCCAAGGGTGACTTTGTTAGGGAGCAATTTAATCCTGATCAGAATGTTCGATTGAAACAGGGTTATTTAGAAACAAGCAATGTCAGTGTTTTTGATGAGCTGATTAATAATGTTGAGATACAAAAGCAGTATCAGTTAAATGTTAAATTAATATCCCTAGCAAAAGAATTAGATGAGGCTGGCTCTGCCTTAATGAGGTTGCCAAACAACTAGATGACCTTGGCATGATTATTGCTGAATAGAAGCTCCAACCGCTTAACCTGGAGCTATAAATCAAATGTCTACTTTTGCCATGCATGTCGCCAAAACTGGTTTGAATTCACAGCAAATCAAAATGCAAGTTATTGCAAACAATCTTGCAAACGTGAATACCACGGGTTTTAAAGCAGATAGAACAAATTTTGAGTCATTGCTTTATCAGGTTTTACGTGGAGCTGGCGAGAATACGTCAGAAAATACGAGCCTTGCCTCTGGGCTTTCTGTGGGAACGGGAACGCGGCTCTTAAACACCAGCAAAATACATTCGCAAGGTAGCTTGATAAACACAGGCAACTCGCTCGATTTGTCAGTGGAAGGTGATGGGTTCTTTCAAGTTCTCATGCCTGATGGTCAGATTGGCTATACCCGGAATGGGGCGTTCATGAGAAACGCAGAGGGAACAGTCGTAACCGCAAGTGGTTATCCGCTTCAGCCAGAAATTCAAATTCCAGCTGACGCTGCAACCATTACGGTTTCCTCAGATGGGATTGTTTCTGTCCAAACTCCAGGCGACGTTGAAGCACAAGAAGTTGGTCAGATCACATTAGCAGATTTTTCAAACCGCCAGGGTTTGCAGCCCAACGGTGAGAGCATGCTGATTGAAACGCCAGCGAGCGGGGCGGCAATTATTGCAAATCCTTTTGCTGAAGGTATGGGGCGGCTTGTTCAGGGTTCACTCGAAAGCTCAAATGTTAATGTTGTCCAAGAGCTCGTGGATATGATTGAAACGCAACGTGCTTATGAGGTGAGTTCAAAAACAATCACCTCAGTGGATGAGATGATGCGCTTTATTACTCAGAACATCTAATTTTTCTCTTGCTGTCAGGTGTTTTTCCTTATGAAATCATGCATGATTAGACACACATTAATTTCCGTGTTCTTGGCAATGACAGGCTGCTCAACCTATGTTTCAAACATAGAGGGTCAGGCCTTCGCTCCAATCGACCCACCTGTAAAACTGTCCTCACCTCGACCGGCGAACGGTTCAATATTTCATTCGTCGCAAAATGGGCTTTTTGCAACAGATCAACGAGCGCGTCGCGTTGGAGACATTCTAACAGTTAGTTTCAATGAGACTTATTCTGCAACCAAGGCGCAAACAGCAAGTTCATCGAAAACCGATAATTTTGGCGTTACACTTCCGACAGGCTTGCCAAACATATTTACCGGTGGCTTTGACAAGGATGCTGGTGGAAATGGTGCTGGGCTGTCTGCAGGAACGACCCGAAGCTTTGCAGGTGCTGGTAATGCGGTTCAATCGAACTCATTTTCAGGTCTCTTGTCGGTGACCGTTGTACGTGTTTTTGAAAATGGCAATATGGAAGTTGCTGGACAAAAAGAGCTGATGCTAAACAATGGAAATGAATATGTCCGTGTTCGAGGCGTCGTGCGCCCAGAAGATGTTTCCGCAAATAATTTAGTGTCATCAAATCGGCTCGCTGATGCCCAAATCCGATATACTGGATCTGGGCAGCTTGCAGATTCGTCAAAGCAAGGCTGGCTTAGCGAATTGATGCGCACAATTTCACCATTTTAAAGGGATAAGCAACTTGTTGAGCAGAATATGTGTTTTTGGAATACTCGCCATGTCCTGCTTGGGCATCTCCATGGGTGTTGTCAAAGCTGACCGTCTTAAAGATATGACTTCCATTGCTGGCGTTAGATCAAATCAACTTGTTGGCTACGGCCTTGTTGTTGGATTGGCGGGCACTGGAGACGGTAATGCCGTTCTAACACAACAAGCAATGCAGTCAATGATCAGCCAATTTGGGGTTGTCACCAATGCGTCAGATATGAATGGCAAAAATGCGGCATCTGTCATTGTTACTGCTGACCTTCCACCCTTTATCAAACCTGGGCAAAAACTTGACGTCGTTGTTTCAACCGTTGGGCAAGCTAAATCATTGCGTGGCGGCACACTTTTAATGACACCGCTACTTGGCGCAGATGGGGAGACATACGCAATCGCGCAGGGCAATTTAATGGTTGGTGGGCTCGGTGTGGCTGGTGGGGATGGTTCATCTTTAACAGTAAATGTGCCAACGGTTGGTCGTATTCCCGGCGGTGGCTCCGTTGAGCGGATGATTGAGAACACATTTTTGGATAGTGAAAACCTGTTACTTAATTTGCATCAGGGTGATTTTAGCACTAGCAACCGTGTCGCTGAAGCAATCAATGAAATTTTTGGTGAAGGTGTCGCGGTACCGCTGGACTCGACCACTGTCAAAGTGCGCGCCCCGATAAATCCAGCTGAAAAAGTTTCATTTGTCAGTTTGTTGGAGAATATTCAAGTTGATCCTGACCGGCCTAGCGCGAAGGTCGTCGTAAATGCCCGCACTGGGACCATTGTCATTGGCGGCGACGTTCGGGTTTTGCCAGCAGCGGTTACGCACGGATCACTCACTGTGCGCGTTAAAGAAAATAAAGAGGTCACGCAAACGCAGGCTTTAGCTGTTGCCGATGGTGTGGCAGCAACGGTGCCAGGCGAAGCAGTTGTCACGCCAGACACAACAATTGAAGCGGAGGAAGAGCTTGCTAAAGCGTTTGTTTTCGACCCAGGTGTTGAATTGTCTTCGATTGTAGATGCTTTGAATGCGGTTGGCGGAACGCCGTCTGATCTGGTTGCAATCTTAGAGGCTTTACGCGAAGCCGGCTCGCTTCGTGCTGAGCTGATAATCATCTAGGAGTTACGAAATTGGAAACCCTTACCACAGTAAGTCCTAAATTGACTGCGTCGCTGATGCAAAAACACCAAGTGTCAAGTGATCTCAGAGATGTAGCTGAACAGTTTGAAGCACTGTTTATTCAGCAGATTTTAAAACAAGGCCGTTCGGCAAAGCTTGCTGAAGATATCCTCGGTGGTGAAGCTGTCGACACCTATACGAGCATGCTCGATCAAGAGCGTGCAACGCAATTGTCAAAAACGGTTAATTTGGGCATTGCCGAAGCATTAGTGTCTCAGTTTGAACATTTAACCTCAGTTTCTTCTGATGATTAATTGGTAGGATAAAATGTCTAGTCTTTTTGATGTTGGTAAAAGTGCTGTTCAGAGTTATCGCCAATCTTTGGCCGTAACTGGCCAGAATATTGCCAACATAAATACAGATGGTTATAAGCGTCGAGAGGCTGTTTTAGAGGAGGTCTCAGGAAGCCAAGGCGGTATTACGAGCCTTGCCAATCAATCTGGTTTGGGTGTTCGGGTTAACGATATTCGCCGCGCATTCGATGGGTTTTTGCTCGCGCGCTCCAACAGCACAAACTCAAGCTATCAAAAAGTGAACGTGTTTCTTGAGAACCTTCGGCAGTTAGAAAACACCCTATTGCCGAGCAAGGGTGGACTAAGTGAACAAATTGGCCGTTTTTTTTCATCCCTATCAGATGTGGCAGCGGCGCCTACAGATATAGCGTCTCGGACGGTTGCTATTGAGGTTGGGAAATCTCTTGTCGCATCGTTTAATGGTCTTGCCCAGCAGCTTGAGCAATTTCAAAATGCCGCGGTTGAACAGACAAAAAGTGGGGCTGCAGAATTGTCGTTAATGGCAAAAGAGCTTGCATCAATAAACTCACAAATTCTGTCATCGGGACAAAGTGGGCAAACCCCAAATGCACTTTTGGATTTGCGCGATAAAACAATCAGTGAAATGTCAACTTTAGCCTCACTCTCAGTCACTTATTCTGGCGTTGGCGCTGCCACAGTAAGTTTGGGGTCCAGTGGCATGGGCCCCCAACTCGTTGACGGCAGCAAATTTAGCAATCTTGGATACGTAGAATCTTTTGGTAAAATTCAGGTCACAGTTGGGCAGGGGGGCGTTTTGCGGCCAACAAGTCAGATTGAGGGCGGCGCTTTGGCTGGCGCATTGGACAGCTACTCATTGATTGAGGATGTCAAAGCAGATATTGATAATTTGGCGTACCTTATTTCTACTGAAGTTAATACACAGCACAGCCGTGGCAAAGATCTTAATGGGAAGCCAGGACAGGCAATGTTTTCAACATTTGGTCTGACTGCCGAATTAAGCCCATCTGCCAGCACGTCAGTTAAGGTGCAGATTGATGTAACTGATCCACTGAACTTACCAACAGGGGTGCTATCCGCCCAGTATGACAGTGCCAAAAGCCTTTGGATTTTGAATGGTGATGGATTAACCAAGCCTATTACAGGCAAAGAAACCCTTAAAGGGATTGGGTTTAGTGTTTCTGTGACTGGTGAGCCCAGAAACGGAGATTTCTTCGAGGTTAAGCGCGCGGTATCGGCAGCGGCAAATATCAAGTTTTTGACCACTAAAGCACAGGAAATTGCTGCGTCTGGTCTGTCTACTGTTGAAGCGTCGGTTAAAAACAC
>JAFMEA010000095.1 GCA_017856985.1 Planktomarina sp. | reverse complement strand
AGCTTGATGGAGACTTCAAATCCACTCGACTTTTTCCCTTGCCGCTTTGTAACCATTATGAACGGGACTGAAATCAATTGAAATTGCGAGATTGCACGAAGCTCATCAGAAGCAAAAATGCGGGGCCTTTCGTTGTCACAATCGATGTGATGTTCAAAAACTCAGAAATGTTCAATAAGTGTCTTGATCAAAATATTTTGAGTGCAAAAAATGTCGCTGATATTTACGGTATTGCATCAGAAAAAATTGATACGTTTGCAATACCTTTGATTTCCACGATAAAAATATCTTTCCCAAGGGCTGTATCACAGGGAGACTTGGGAGACCCTGATAACCACGGAGGGCAACAATATGCTCCCATTCTTGATTTGGAGATAATCGATGTCAGTTAAGTATGGCGTAGCACCCCTTGAATTGGGTTTAACACGTGAGTTCTCTTCGTTCTGCTCGAACTTGAAATTTACCGATCTACCCCGAGAGGTGGTTGAAGAAGCGAAACGGGGCATTCTTGATTGGATGGGCTGTGCGATTGCCGCTAGCGACAATCCCAGAATTGGAAAATTTATCGAGACACTATCAGAGTTTTCCTCAAAAACAGGTGCGTCAGTGATTGGCCAAAAAGGCGAGTTTGGACCGCTCGAGGCAGCGCTAGTAAATGGTCAAATGGGTCACTTTTATGATTATGATGACACACATATGGGGGGCGTGGTTCTTCATACTAGTTCCCCGGTTCTTGCCGCCATTTTGGGACTGGGCGAAAACAAGAAAAAAACTGGACAGGACATCATTCTCGCTTACACGCTTGGGTTTGAAGCAGGGGTTCGGGTTGGCCAAACAGCTCCGGACCATCACGATGGCGGCTGGCATTTGACGGGCACACTCGGCACTATTGCTGCCGGTGTGGCATCCGCATCTTTGCTGAAGCTCGACGCTGAAAAAACTACTTTTGCACTTGGATTTTCAGCCACTCAAGCGGCGGGCATGCAACAAAACCGGGGCACCATGTCCAAATCCTTTCACGCCGGCAGAGCCGCTTCCAATGGTATTCTAGCAGCCTTAATGGCCAGCTCAGGATATGACAGCTCTGATGAAATTGTCGAAGGACGGAAGGGTTTTTCAAAAATCTACAGTAAGACTCAAAATTATGATTTTTTGACAAAAAATCTGGGCAGCAATTGGGCTATTCTAACAAATGGGTACAAGCCATATGCTTGCGGGATAGTTCAACACCCATTGATTGATGCCATGATTACAGCAAGCAAAAACACTAATATTCCACATGATGAGATTGAGAGTGTCGATGCCCTCATACACCCTCACACCATTACAATTACAGGCGTTGAAGACCCACAAACCGGACTAAAATCAAAATTCAGCCTGAAGCATTCAGCTGCTGTAGGCTATATTGACCGCCACGCCGGTCTATCCCAATATTCTGACGCACGAGCAGTCGCTCCAGATGTTTCGTCGCTTCGCCAAAAAATCAACCCAGTTCCCAAAGATGACTTTCGAAAAGATCAGTGCGAAGTTCGCGTAAAATATAAAAATGGTAATATTGAGACTGTCAACGTTGAGCATGCCCTTGGAACAACGAAAAACCCCGTCTCATCAGATTTTCTCGTTGAGAAATTTTTAGCTAATGCAAGCGGAAAGCGCCTGAGCTCAAAGCCTGAGGCTATCGTCGAGGCAATATGGAGGTTCGAAGACCTGCCAGACATAGCAAACCTAATGAGCCTCACTAGAGGTACCTGACAAGCATCCATTAAGAAAATAAGGCTCGAAGAATGTATCTATCTCAAGTAAATGACGTCAATCATGCCGCAACACTTACGCAAGCGATGACCCAAAAAGCCAGCTTGTCAGTAGCAGGCGTCTATAACCCACTTTCTGCCAAACTCGCAAAAGATGCGGGTTTTAAGGTTCTCTATTTATCTGGAGCAGCTTTATCAGCCTCGCTAGCGCTACCAGACCTCGGCGTGATGACTTCAGATGAACTCATTTATGCTGTTAGGGGTATTCTAAGATCATCGAATTTACCATTAATCGTGGACTGTGATACCGGATACGGAGAAATCTTGAATTTAATGACGCTGTCACAAACACTTGACAGCATGGGTGTTGCCGCAATCCAGATTGAAGATCAAGAAATGCCAAAAAAATGCGGCCATTTGAATGATAAACGGCTTATATCAGTGGAAGATATGTGTCGTAAGATTGTTGCTTGTAAAGCATCAGTAAAGAAAACATTGGTGTGCGCAAGGACAGACGCAGGGCAGCTTTCAATTGATGAAGCAATCAAACGTGCAGTTGCCTATCGGAAAGCTGGGGCGGACATCATCTTCGTTGAGGCACTTGGATCAACATTAGACATGCAAATGGTCAGAGAGCAAGTTGAGGGACCGCTTTTAGCCAACATGACCGAATTTGGTATCACCCCCGAAACATCCATGGAAGAATGGACAAAATTGGGCTTTGAGTTGGTTATATACCCCGTTTCAGCGTTGCGCGTTGCCGCTGCCACGATGAAAGGTTTTTACAAAAGCCTGCTACAAAACGGCTCAGCGTCACAATTCAAAGAGCAAATGATGACACGAAGTGAACTTTATGATGTGATTGATTATCACCAATATGAAGAGCTCGATAAAACTATTGTTAAAAGTACAGTTCCCATTTCTGATTGACCCAATACTTAATAAATTCTCCATACAACTTGATTGGAGCTGCCGCAAAAAGACCTTTGGGTAATCAATACGTGTTTCTATCAACTAAATGATAATGACGCCTTATACTCTCAATTAATGTTGTCGTATTGGGCGGGATTGGTTTCAACTTTGCTACAAATTTGGTGTTGGCATTGGGCAGGCTGATTAATGAGCCTGTTCAGACTTCAATTAGCCATAAATCGTTAAATGTAACTTGCCGTAGTTGTCAAAAAGTCAACTCTTAATACCATTGTCAAAACTGCCGTCTGGCCCCTGGTTTTTCTGAGCAAGAAGGATCTATCGAGCACGTAAAACTTTACAAAAATGAAATAGAATATAATTTTATATCAAACGGCTATTTTTTGGAGTTCACGATGGCACAGGGCAGAAAAACAGCACTTATCACCGGGTCAGGTAAAAACATAGGTCGAGGAATTGCGCATGAACTGGCCAAAGCTGGTCACAATATCGTCGTAAATGGCAGCACAAATCTTAACGCGGCAGAGGCAGTGGCAGAAGAGGTGCGTGCACTTGGTGTGGACGCGTCTGTAGCAATGGGCAATATAGGTGTCAAACAAGAGGCAGAACTAATCATCAACAAAGCTGTAGATGCTTTTGGGAGCATAGATATTCTTGTCAATAATGCGGCCATTAGACCTCACGGGCCATTTCTAGAAATAGAGAACAATGAATGGCAAAATGTGATTAACGTGAATATGAACGGACCAATTTGGCTTGCGCGTGCAGCTTTGCCTTTCATGGTAAAAAAAGGCTGGGGACGCGTGATCCATTTTACCGGCATGAATGCGCAAAGGGGTTACCCAGGTGCAGGCTTCGTCTCAGTCTCAAAACATGCCCTTTGGGGGCTGACGAAGGCCCTTGCAGTTGAGTTTGGACCTAGTGGTATAACGTCGAATATTATTTCTCCAGGCACTTTTCCACCGGACGGCGCCGATATGGATAATCCTGAGCCTAATAAAAATTATCAGAAACTATTGAAAGACAATCCGTCAGGACGTTTGGGCAAGCCCAGTGATATTGGTGGAATGATCGCTTACTTGTGCTCAGAAAATGGTGGCTTCGTTAACGGTCAAATGCTCCAGATCAATGGTGGTGTGGTGATGCAATATTAAACTGGATTAAGATCACTATTTATTCATGATAGTTGGCTTGCACTTTTTAATAAGTGTATGGATAGCCGAATTCTTCAAACTACTTTTTACACTGGCAATTCAGAGAAAAGCCTGTCTGCATTTGAGTCTGGGCTGCTGAAGAATAACTCAAGCGACTCAAAAGCGAGTGACGCTTCCTCGTGCTTTAACCGACCATATGTGCAGTTAGCAATAAATTTGGATTTTATTTCTGAGTCGGTCATGGGCTGGTTTTTTCCACCACGCATGCAGGGCTGTTTGAAATGGTGAACAACCCCAGACCTTGTGTGGACTTCTAACCAGCCGACATAGTCTCTAGGGTATGGGTCCTCAGGGTTTATTCTGTACGAAACCCGATGCGCAAGCTCAATCACTCGATCATCAGCAAGAGTTTTTTCGGTAAATTGTAAAAGCCCAGCATCACCAAAAACCATGCCAACGGCTACGCAATAAGGGACAGAAAACTTTGCACCATATGGTGTTGAAGGCCGACGCTTTTCGTCTAAGGGCTCCCATAACCTATGGACAGTTCCCTCACCTATATGAGCCACAATCTTTTCAACGTCTTTAATGTCAACCTTACCACGTGCACTTATCGCACAATCAATAAACGGCTGCGTCATTGTTCCACACGCGAAAGGTTTAAAAGCAACTTGGTCAAAATGCCAAGATCTACCCCAGTTGTCCAAAACTGATAAATCCTGTTTTATTGAAGGGTCGGCAAAAGCCTTAAAGAAACCATGTTCTCCCTCAAAAACTGTTCTGGGTCCAAGAAAGCCATTTCTTGCCATAAGAGCTGCCTTGAGACCACTAGCTGCAGCCCAGCCTGGATGCATGCGTTTTGTCCAAGTTCCCTCAGCAAGATACTCAATGATGCCAGACGTCATACTTCCCACAATACCAAGAGCACTAGCCAGTTGTTTAGGCTGCAATTGGAGACAGACTCCTGCAACCGCAGTAGCGCCAAAAGCACCTAATACACCCGTTGGATGAAATCCTTGCCGGTGAATTGCAGTTGGTGCAACAACTACAAGTCGACAAATGAGTTCAGCAGCTAGAGAAATTGATCTTACCCAATCATGACGGTCGATTTGACATATACTACTGAGAGCAATCATTGGTGGAACCAAAGATGCGGCTAAGTGAACAGGTGTGCCCTCGTAAGTGTCATCAAAATCTTCTCCGTGTATTGCTGTTCCATTTACCAAACAGCTGTCATACAACCCTAATTTAGTTTTATGGCCAACAGCCCGGCAACCGCCTTTTTCAATCGCTGATTCTTTGACCGAAAGAATATAATCCTCGTTGCGAGCAGCGTACATCAAACCCACAGCGTCATATGTCATGCGCGCTATAATTTGATTACTTGTGTGCGGTAAAGCAGTAGCTTCATCAAGTGCCCAGTTGGCAAAATTTTCTGCAATACTTGTGCTTTCAGCCTCTGTTGAGTTTTTGTCCATAGTAAATGCATCTCTGTAAAAAAAATAAAAAAGATCGGGCCGGATTAGCGATACTTATCAACAAATGGGGGCTCAATCATAAAGTCGAAAACACTCTTGCCAGTTGAGATACGAATATCTTGTTTGTCGACTGGCCATTTGCGGCTTCTCTCACGCCTTGTAGAACGCTATCGCTCCATCCATTATTAACAAAGAATATTTTTGCTAAACCGGTATGTAACACATCCAGTTGCTATAAAACGATATAGTCTTGTGTGACTGATTGCCAACCAAAAAGTGGGTAAGAGGTGTATACCAAAAAACGTCTCAAAATTATTTGAGAGATTCTTTGATATATTGAGAATTTTTGATAGATGCCAGCTTTTGTCGAGGTTTCGAACTACTGCAAGCGCATTATAATTTCGCTATTCCGATGGGTTTGCAGACTCTAAAGCCTCCCCACCAACCCTTCAAAAACCGCCTTATCAACACCACGCCTGCTGTTATCTATGGTTTTGCAACATAGATTGGGCTGCTCCAT
>JAFMEA010000025.1 GCA_017856985.1 Planktomarina sp. | reverse complement strand
GAACATAATATTATCTGGAGTTGAGAAATTGGAAAATATATTTAGGACTATTCGCCTGGATTTGAATAACGCTATTTGGTGTAACGAAACAAAAGAGGTGTTAAAGGATGCCATTGGCGCCTGTGCTATTTTTGCAATGCTATATATTGGGCTCTCTATTCCAAATTTTTAATACACATTTTAAAATTTTAAAAAACCGTCAGATCTAAAATTATTTTAAATTCTGGTGGTGTTGCTAATTGCGCAGGCCTCTGCAGTTGCTTCCAGAACTAGCATTATACTCGCATGACGATTTTTATATTCCGTAGCTGGAGTTAGAATTTCAAAATCTGTGAAAGGTGCTTTTGGAATAGGTCCGGCAGACATTAGCATTGCTTGAAGTTCGTCACGTACCGTTTCAATTTGGACAAAAGTTAAACCAATTATCTGGCGTCCAAAAATCGTTGCAGCTGCTTGTCCCAAGGCACAAGCTTTTACCTCCTGGGCAAAATCGATTACTTTTCCATCTTGAGATAAAATATCTACGGTTACCTTCGATCCACATAAGGGTGATCTGCGAGTTACGCTGGCATTTGGGCGGGGTAAGCGACCAATATGTGGCATATCAGAGGCTAGACCCAGTATCTTGGTGGAATAAAGCTGAATGAGATTTTCCTGATTTGCCATGGCCCGTTACTCCTTAGCCTTAAGAGGTAAGCGATATCGCGGTTGCTTCAATAGAAGGGTTTCGATGATTGATCCTTAAGTTTTAAATATAACCAATAAAAAACATTAACATCAATGGCACAGAATGATGATATTGGTGAAGTACTTTTTCTGACTTGATTAAACAGTGGTAAATGCTCAAATTATAAGCCTTTTATAAATCTTGGTCGTTTTAGCGCTATAATTTTTAGTCTGAAGAAAAAACTCAATTTAGCCTTTAGTTGATCAATGCTTAGATTGTAGCTGTGACTGTTTGATAACCTTTGTACTCCAGAAACTTTCTGATTGTTTTTCCAACTGCTTCAACGTTATTACATTGAGCTCAATTAGAAGAAATAGTTTTCACATAATTAAAGCCCGACTAGGGTTCTGACATCTGCTGGACTGCAGCCTTGTTCTCTAAATTTGGAAATACTTTTAGCGTCATCCCGCTTTGCTAACCTTTTACCGGCTGTATCTCGGATCAACTTGTGGTGGAGGTACCAAGGTGAAGTGTAGCCTAACAGTTTTTGTAGTAGGACATGAATATCAGTAGAAGACTTTAAGTCAGAACCCCTTACAACATGGCTGATGGCCTGTGCCTCATCATCTACAACCACGGCTAGGTGATAAGCAACTTCCTTGCTTTTTCTTGACAATACAACATCTCCAATACTTTCAATAAATTGCGCAGTATTTATTATGTTATTATTATCTCTAAGCCCATCCATTTTTATATTTTGGTCTTGAATGGTGCTGCAATTTATTGTGGCCCTCGCCATGTCTAATCGTAAGGCGCTATCTTGGGGCCTCTGATTGCTGTATTTCTCTTGTCGACAGGTGCCTGGATAAATAATTCCATCGGGACCGTAGTTAGTTTGGCCTTCCCCTTGTGGCGCCATGGCTGATTCTTTAATGTCTCTGCGCGAGCAATTGCATGAATAAAGCAGTCCGTCCGCCCAGAGCTTATTAATAGCAAATTCATAAGCGGTGGCTCTCTTGGATTGACGCAATACTGGAGAACTCCAAGTCAGGCCCAACCACTCAAGGTCATCAAATATTTTATTTTCCCATTCAGACCTGGCTCGACTTTTATCAATATCTTCAATTCGGACTACAAAGTCTCCACCTCGCGCCTTAGCGAAATCATGCGCTAAAATAGCGGAATAGGCATGGCCAAGATGCAAAGGGCCTGTTGGCGATGGAGCAAACCGGGTTCGTATCACAGTCGTTTTAATATTATAACGTCTGAGCCCATGCTTTTTTGCGATAGGTGCGGACCGTTTTCACGAAATAAAAGTTTAATGCGTCCTTTTTTAATCTCTCTTTCTAAAACAATATCATAAGATCCATCTTCTATGGTCGGATCATTGTAGGATAGTCCAATAAGTCCATTTTTGCTTAATTGATCAACCAAAATGGACAGGGTCTCCGGGGGGGCGGCACCTAAAGAAACTACGCCTGCTGCAACAATTATATCATATTGTCCTGGCCTAACGTCAGTCATTTCGCCATGTTTACTTTGCCAAAGTTGATCATAAAGGCCTCGCTCTCGGGCAATAACAAGCATTTCAGGAGAGATATCCATTCCATCTATTTTTTTAAAGCCAACATCACAAAGTGCTTTACCAGAGAGTCCTGTGCCACAGCCAAAATCTAAAATTGAAGCTTTTAAAGTTGCAAATTTTATAAGCGCCTCTGCAATTCGTTTGGGACTTTCATAGCCGGCTTCTATTAGGTCGGCATCATAACTGGCTGCCCATTTAGCATAAATATCCAGCGTCTCATTTACAGAACGTGGCACCCAAAGCGGAAATTTCATATCTGGATAGCTTTCTTTATTCATGAATCAAGCCTACCGTTCTATGTCGTTCAGGCAAGTGGTTTAGTATTTTCCCAGACTGTGAAACTTGATTTAGCCCTGTCAGTATAGGCTTTATATCTTTCCATACGACGCTTTCGACCACCTTTTACCGTAGTTATAGGTGGGAAGAGCCCAAAATTTACATTCATAGGTTGAAAAGTTTTAGCGTCAGCACCGCCAGTTATATGCGTGATTAGAGCCCCAGAGGCCGTATCTGAGGAAGGCGGCTCTAAATGGCGACCTAGTATTTCAGATGCAGCCATACGGCCAGCAATCATTCCCATGGCTGCACTTTCAACATATCCCTCCACTCCTGTGATCTGACCGGCAAAACGCAAATTAGGTTTAGATTTTAACTGCATCTGAGAATTTAGAAGAGTGGGCGAGTTGATAAAAGAGTTTCGATGAATGCCTCCCAAGCGTGCAAACTCCGCCCGCTCGAGGCCGGGTATCATTCCAAGCACACGTTTTTGGGCGCCGTATTTCATCTTAGTTTGAAATCCAACTATATTATAAAGAGTTCCAAGAGCATTATCACGCCGCAGTTGTACGACTGCATAAGGTTTGATTTGCGGATCGTGTGCATTTGTTAACCCGACTGGTTTCATGGGTCCAAAACGTAGTGTCTCTCGTCCACGCTCAGCCATAACTTCAATAGGTAGACATCCGTCAAAGTAGCCAGCAGTTTCGCCTGGCTTAAATTCCGCCTGCTCCGCGCCTAGTAATGCGTCAATAAATGCCTCGTAAACATCCTTGCTCATCGGGCAATTCAAATAGGCGGTCCGTTCATCCTCACTTTCCCCTTTATCATATCGTGATTGCATCCAAGCTTGCTTCATGTCGATGCTGTCAGCATAAACTATTGGCGCAATGGCATCAAAAAACGCTAATGCGTCAACCCCTGTTTCGTTTTTTATTGCTTCTGCAAGTGAACCAGAAGTAAGTGGGCCAGTGGCTATTATCCAATTTCCATCGTCTGGAAGGCTAGTAACTTCGTTGTAATTAATTTCTATTAAATGGTGATCTTTGATCGCTCTGGTTACGCTCTTTGCGTAAGGCTCGCGATCGACTGCAAGTGCACCACCAGCGGGTATACGGTGCTTATCGGCGATAGCCATTGTGAGGCTATTAGATCTGCGCATTTCCCAGTGTAAAAGCCCGACAGCATTTTGATTGTCGTCGTCAGACCTGAAAGAGTTTGAGCAAACCATCTCACCTAAGTCACCCGTTTGATGTGCAAAGGTCTCTACTTTTGGGCGCATCTCATGGATGGTAACAGCCACACCAAGTTGAGCCGCTTGCCAAGCTGCTTCGCACCCAGCCATACCTCCGCCAATAATATTTAATCGTTCTCTCATATTATGGGATGTAGTGTCCATGTAAGGTAAAGGAAAGCTAAGGCTCCTGCGACCAATTTGGATCCCGTTTATCAATAAATGCTGCGATGCCTTCCTCAGTTTCATTATTTAGCATATTTTCTACCATTACGTCACCAGTGTAGGCATAGGCCTCGTTTACTGGTAATTGAATTTGCCGATAAAAAGCTGTTTTTCCTGTTTTGACAGCAGAACCCAGTTTGCTTGATATTACTTCAGCTAAAGATGATGCTGCCGAAGACAGGTCATCTTTAGGTACCACCTTGTTAATTAAACCAGCAACTTTGGCTTCTTGAGCAGTCATGAATTCGCCAGTTACTAACATTTCAAATGCCCTTTTCCGGTGTATGTTCCGCGAAAGAGCTACCATTGGTGTCGAACAAAAAAGACCGATGTTTACGCCATTTACACCAAACTTTGTTTCCTCTGTTGCGATTGCTAAATCACAGGTGGAGACAAGTTGGCACCCTGCTGCTGTTGCTATACCGTGCACCTGAGCAATTACTGGTTGAGGTATTTTTTGGATTGTTTGCATAAAAGTTGCGCAGCGGTCGAATAAGTTTTTAAATAGAGCCGCGCCGCCATCAGGTTGCTTTCGTGCTTCAGTCATTTGTTTAAGGTCATGGCCGGCACAAAAAGCTTTACCTGCACCAGCTAAAACGACAGCTCGAACGGATCTGTCAGAGTAAAAGCCGTCAAATGTGGTTTGGAGGGCCGCAATCATCTCATCTGATAATGCATTTAAGCGCTCGGGGGCATTGAGTGTAAGATATGTAACGGCATTTTTGTCGCGACGCTCTAGAATTGTCATTTTACCCTCCAACTTTTAGGCTCTAATTATAAACTGATTGTGGAGGTTTGGACAATGGCGCTAAAAATAGACGCTGCGGAATTAAATTACGTTTTAGCAAAAGTATTTCCTGAGGTGCTGGCTGCCACTAAACTTTTTGATTTTTTTAAAGGCCATTGAAACCTGGTAGTCCGAACAAATTTAACATATCTCGTATTTTTAATCTAATCCAAAATTTTTGGGGTATTATGATACCTTAAATTTAAGTCATTAATTTTACACATTTTTATTGAATTTTGGTGTTGACTGAAATTTTTTAGAGACTATACCGACTTCAGGCAATTTTAGTGGGTACAAAGATATGAAAACCTTTTCTGCAACACCTGCAGACATTGATAAAAAATGGATTTTGATTGACGCAGAAGGCGTTGTTCTTGGCCGTTTGGCGTCGATTATTGCAACGCGATTACGTGGCAAGCACAAAGCGTCGTTTACACCAAGCATGGACATGGGCGATAATGTAATTGTTGTTAATGCTGAAAAAGTTCAGCTAACTGGTAACAAACGCAATAAAGAAAATTACTGGCATACTGGTTATCCGGGTGGAATTAAATCACGAACAACCGGTTCAATTCTTGAAGGTAAGTATCCTGAAAGAGTATTGACTCAAGCGGTCAAGCGAATGTTGCCAGGAAACCGTCTATCGCGTCAGGTTATGACCAACTTGCGTGTTTATGCAGGAACCGAGCATCCACATGAGGCCCAAGCCCCAGTTGAATTGGATGTAAAAGTTATGAACAAGAAAAACACACGGGTATAGGCGATGTCAGAACAAATAACATCATTAGAAGATCTAGCAGCGGTAGCCGAAGGCGCCCCAGCTGTGGTCGAAATTATGGCTCCACGCGAACCTGTTCGCGATGAATTGGGCAGAACCTACGCTACCGGGAAAAGAAAAGATGCGGTTGCGCGGGTTTGGATAAAACCTGGTTCCGGAAAAGTTTCTGTAAACGGAAAAGATCAAGACGCTTATTTTGCGCGTCCAGTTTTGCGGTTGATTTTGCGGCAGCCGATGCAGATCGCTGGCGTAGAAGGCCAATTTGACGTCGTCGCCACTGTTAAAGGAGGCGGCCTTACAGGGCAGGCTGGAGCAGTCAAGCACGGTATTTCTAAAGCTTTGCAATTGTATGAGCCAAGCTTACGGAGTGCACTAAAGGCAGCTGGATTTCTAACACGTGATAGTCGTGTAGTTGAACGCAAAAAATATGGTAAGCGTAAAGCACGCCGGAGTTTCCAGTTCTCAAAGCGATAGCGCTCTATTTAAAAATATATAATTATTTCAGAGGGTTAGCGTTGCTAACCCTCTTTTTTTTATGTAAAATAATATTGACAAATACCTGACGGAGGAATGTTTGTTTGGACCTAACTATTCTCAATACAGCAAACCAACCGATCCCATCACATGCGTATGCGGCGTTCGCTGCGGTCCTAATTGGTGGCTTTCAGTTTGTAAGGCCAAAAGGGACAAGATTTCATAAATCCCTTGGGTATGTTTGGGTTAGTTTGATGTTGTGGGTATGCGTTAGTAGCTTTTGGATCCAAACCTTAAAGATCATAGGGCCTTTTAGTCCAATCCATTTTTTATCTTTATTTACCATTTGGTCTGTTTTTGAGGCGATTAAATCAGCTAGAAAGGGCAATATCATACGTCACCAAAGAATGATGAAACTAATGTACATCCTAGCATTAGTTATAACGGGACTGTTTACGCTTTCATCTGGGCGAACAATGAATGAAGTTTTTTTTAGTGGTTAAACATAACAACAGTGCCTTAAAGTAATATGAGTAAACATTTGTGACAGGTTGTTGAGGGCAGGGTACTGTTATCAACGATCAAATACTTTTAAGCGTTGACAAAACATTGACATAAAATAAAGTACCACCCAACTTATTGATATTATTAAGGTAAATACAGATACCAGTTCTCCAAGCGATAGCGCTTTATTTAATAATATATAATTATTTCAGAGTGTTAGCGTTTCTAATCCTCTTTTTTTATGTAAAATAATATTGACAAATACCTGATGGAGGAATGTTTGTTTGGAGCTAACTATTCTCAATAAAGCTAACCAACCAATCCCATCACAAGTTCAATTGACGGTTGGCTGTCTTAGCTTGGATTGCCTTAACTTAACTTTCTGACACACTTCCCGTCTTTGTAGTGTTATCTTGGCATTATACTCTTTAAATATTACAATTTAGATCACGTAGTAAAACCTAGAGACCAACTTCTTTACAGTCAAAAGGTGTAGACTGATAGATCTCATTGATCCAATTTCCATATAATAAGTGGGCATGCGACCGCCAACGATTTAGCGGTTTCTGGGATGGGTCATTATTTGGATAATAATGTCCTGGGATATTTATCTCTTTAGCATTTTTGATGTCTCGATCATATTCTTGTTTTAATGTAATGCTGTCATATTCAAAGTGATTGAAAATGTAGAGTGCGCGATGTTTTGGGTCTTCGACGAGGCAGGGGCCAGTAGTTTCCGAACCCAACAAGGTCTTCATGCCTTTTGCGGCATTAATTTCCTCTTGTTTCATTTCCGTCCAGCGACTGACGGGTACAACAAAATCATCTGAGAAACCCCTGAGATAAGGTGACGCAGGGTCTAAGTTTTTGTGCCGAAAGCAGCCAAACGCTTTTTTCTCCAAAACATGCTTTTGAATTCCATAGAAATGATTGATCATCGCCATCCCCCCCCAGCATACACCAAGCGTTGAGTGGACATTGGTCTGTGTCCAATTGATTACTTCAGTCATCTCGTCCCAGTAGGTAACATCGGTAAAATTTAAATGCTCAATGGGGGCACCAGTTATAATCAGTCCATCAAATTTTTCGTCGTTTATTTCATTAAATGGACGATAAAATTCCTCCATATGCTTGGATGCAGTATTTTTGGTTTTATGTTCACTCATACGAATTAGGCTTAAATCAATTTGGAGAGGTGTGGCGCCAATCAGACGGGCAAACTGATTTTCGGTATCAATTTTCATGGGCATTAAGTTCAACAGCGCAATCCGAAGTGGACGAATATCTTGGCGAGCTGCGTTGTTTGGATCCATGACCATTACGCCTTCTGCGCTTAATACTTTGTGTGCAGGTAGATTTGATGGTATTTTAATGGGCATAATTTTTCCTAGTGACGCAAAAAGTTTTCAATCGCCAATATTTCTTTCGAGTTCATTTGCGATAAGTTCTTCAAACATGTTAGATGAAGTAACTTTCTTAAGATCCTCATTTTTAATAGCTATTCCCCAATTTGACATTTTTTCATACCTCGGCTGTCGGTGAGTCATAGCTCTGGAATAGGTCCAACGAATGAAATCGTTAGGGTCTACCCTGTCAGGGCTAAGTCCCGTCTCGATTTGATAGCCTTCCCAAGATTTTAACAAAAAGTCCGATTGGTAATACATCGGTTTTGGTGCTTTATCGAAACGTTGGATCAACTCGGCTGTATGACCGCTCGTACCCTTAATCCAAACCATTAATAGGTTTTCAGATAAAGTCTTCAATATTGGGTCATTTTCATTCCATGGGTCAACAACCTCACAAATTGATCCACTGCTATCACAGATGAAATTTTGATATCCATACAAAGTTTGTGCGCGATCAATGAAATGTGCTGTATCAATAAGGGCTGCTTGTTCTGCTTTGTAGTGTTGTGATTGTCGTATTTGATATTCCTCTAGCGGTATTCCACCTTTAGAAATATCACCTGGCTTGCCAAGATAGGTTGAAAGCGGTTCAAGATTATCAAATGTAATATTTGAGGCAATATAAATCGAGTTAGATCTCAAAAGATCAGCCAAAAAAGGTGTTTCCATCGCCACTTTTTTGCAATTGTCTACGATGTGTTCGCCCAGGTAGCGAGTGCCAATACGATAATCAATTGAATAGTGGAACCAATTGTTTTGTTCTCGTAACATTGCCGAAATATGAGTTTTTCCGAGACCGGACATTCCATATAACAATATACGTTTCGCCTTGCTTCTCTTCCAGTCTTGACTGCTTGCATAGATCATCGTGCTTGTATCCCTTGTCGTCTTTCACCCATATGTTAATGTTTATTTATGGACCAGACCTCAATCTACTTTCTATGATTTAGATTTATATAATTGGCTACTAAAATCATCAGAGCACCGGTAACCATAAAAATGTCTAAATCTTCGCCATAAAAAACCATTCCAATTATTGCTATTAGGGGAAGTCTTACAAAATCGAATGGCATTACAACACTGGCAGGCGCCAAAGTCAGCGATTTTGTGAGACAAAAATGGGCGCTAAGACCGGCAAGGCCAATCAATACCAGCCACGATAAATTGTCGGGCGAGGGAATGGTTATTTTGCCATCATACCCTGAACAAATCAGGCCAAAGATAATTTGCAAACTGGTTAGAAAAAATAAGATCTTGGTAAGAGAGTCTGTTTCAGTCAGTTTTCGTGTTATCATAGCTGATGCAGCAAAGCCGATTGCGGCAGTGGCAGCGGCGATTATTCCAATACTTAAAGAACCAATTTCGGGTCTTGCAACGACTAAAACTCCAATAAAGCCCAAAGCTGCAACACATATTTTTCTAAATGTTAATTTTTCTTTTAAAAATATTGGAGCCAAAAGCACAACCCATATTGGTGATGTAAACTCTAGTGCAAAAAGCTGTGCGAGGGGTATTAGTGGCAGTGCAAAAAACCATAGGTTCTGACCCATAAAATGAAAAATATTTCGAATGAAATGAATTGAAAAATTTTGAAAATTTATTTCATGGTGCGTATTTACGACCCTAGCAGTCGATATTACGATTAAAAATCCAATTAAAGACCGGTATAACATAATCTCAAACGTATCGAGTTGGTCTGACACGGCGCGCCCGGCAATTGCCATTGATATGAAGGAGAAGATAGCTCCTACCATCCAAGGCGCGGCTTTGCCGTATGGTGTTTTTGAATTTTTCATAATTACCACAAGCTTAGTTTTCAAAAGACGCACTCGTCGTTGATTTGGATAACATCCGTTTTGAATACCAACAGAAGAGTATCTAAGGATTTTTTCGTTATTAGGATAGCCCCAACAGATTCTGCTGTGTTTTTACTGCTAATGACAATTAAAAGTGTGTTTACATAATAACTGATGAATAGCTACTTATTGATTAAAGCTCTTTTTATATTGGGCTGTTGGGTTGGTTCGTAATATCTGCGTAGGTAAGTGTCTTAATTTGCAACCTGCAGAAAGATTATAGGTGCCAAGCCAAATTGTTTCAGCCCGTAAATAGGGGGCATTTCGAATTTTTAACTTAGGATGTAACTCGCGAGGGAACGGTAGGTCCCAATCTTCAGCTTTGAGGTCACGAAATTCAACGTTTAGGTGAATATCTGTATGGGTAAAAAGGTAACGTAATGCTTGAGAGGGAAGTGTTGACGCAAGTTTTAAATTAGGTTCCTGAAATATATCCTTGTTGCTGGTTCGAGACCGAACTTGTGCCAAAATATTGGCCATTGAGCGTGCCCTGTAGCTTATATCTGAAATTAGTTTAGCCCGAGTCCATCCAGAAATTCGAGACTCGCCATATAGTTCACTATTGGTAAGCTCATTAAGTTGACGTGCGAAGTAAGCCGCACCACGCCTTGCCAGTAAAAGTTCCTCGATTGGGGCATTGTGCGCATCGTAACGGGCACCCTTACCTTGGCGCTTCATAAAAGCAGCACGGACGTTCTGATCAGTGGCGCTTAACTCTGAAATTATTGGATCCACTGTATTTAATCTTCCACCTTACTGCGCATGAAATTTAAACGTTCCATAATTGGTGCATCCGAGAAACGGAATAAGTCGAGCTGAGTTTCAGCTTGTAAAGACCAAGAAATCCAGGATGGGACAACAAACATGTCTCCCTTTTCCAAAGTATGAGTTACACCATTCAATAACACCGCTCCACGCCCTTCAAAAACCTGAAAAACTGTTGATCCAACATCTTGGCGTAGGTTGGTCTCAATGCCAGGGCGTAATCTGTGGAACTCACATCGTATTGTCGGCATAACATCGCCACCTGTGGTGGGGTTTATGTACCGTATTGCGGCGTGCCCTTGAGCGGTGGTGGCTGGCTGTCCTTCATCCTCTAGCAAAAATTGTTCGGTGAGCGCGCGATCAGTAATTTCCCATCGATATGCCCCAATTGGCGAAGCAGGTGTGTCTTGTAGCTGAGATAAAGGCCGTAGACCTGCGTGACCCCAAAGCCGTTCACTGCGTGAGTAATCTGGTGTAGCATAATCTGTTACCCGCTCAGAACCAAATTCGAAGAACCCAACATCCATCTGTTGTGTGAAGGGAATATCGAGCCCATCAATCCAAGCCATTGGGCTATCTGTATCATTATGATGCCCATGGAAACTCCACCCGGGTGTCAGCAATAAATCTCCACGCGACATACGAATAGGGTCACCGTTTACGACTGTCCAGACACCTTCTCCTTCCACCACAAATCGAAAGGCATTCTGTGAATGACGATGTTCTGGCGCAGTTTCACGTGGGCCCAGATATTGGATAGCTGACCAAAGTGTGGGGCTAATATAGGCATTTCCATCAAGTCCAGGGTTGGACAGCCCAATTGCACGCCTTTCTCCACCGCGTCCGACTGGAATTAATTCACCAGCCTTTTCTGCGAGTGGTAATAGCCTTGACCATTTCCATACATGTGGCACAGCCTTTGGCTTTGGATGCTCAGGCATTAGATCACCAAGTTGGGTCCACAGCGGCATCAAATGTTCGTCTGCAAATGCCCTGTAAAGCGCCCTAATTTCTGGAGTATCATCAGGTTGCATGGCGTGCTCAACTTTATCCAATTTGGTATCTGATGTCATATTATGGGCTCTCTGATAAGGTGGCTTTGATTTTATTAGGTTGCGTCTGGTCGGGGTGTTGGCGCTTCGTTGTAAAACTGAGAGGGTAATTGATCCCATTTCAGTATTCTAGAAAATTATTTAAGCCTTTTGACTTATTTTAGTTTCGATTTGACCTAATCCTTTTATGGAAACAGTGCATTTGTCACCGTCTACAAGTGGACCAACGCCAGCTGGGGTGCCTGTCATAATTAAATCACCAGGGTGTAACTCTATAGAGTGGGATAAAATCGAAATAATTTCGCTCACTGACCAAATAAGGTCAGCAATGTCAGCGTCCTGCTTTATTTTGCCATTTACAGACAGACTTATTTTGCCCTGAATCAAATGACCAGTTTTTGATATTGGATGGACTGGACCAATAATAGCTGAACGGTCAAAGGCTTTGCCTATATCCCAAGGACGTCCTTTTTCTCGTGCTTGTTGTTGCAAGTCACGTCGGGTTAAGTCGTTTCCAATGGCATAACCCCACACATGGGACAGGCTGTCAGCCTCGGTTATGTCGCATCCATGTTTTCCGATTGCTACTACCAGCTCGGCTTCATAGTGTAAATTTTTTGTTTGTGGGGGGTACGGAATTGAAACATTGTTATCAACCACAGCATCGGCTGGTTTAGTAAAAAAAAACGGTGGCTCGCGGTTTGGGTCGGCACCCATCTCTCGTGCATGCGCTGCGTAGTTGCGTCCTACACAAAAGATACGGCGAACTGGAAAGCGATCTTCGGAATCAAAAACCTCAACAGTAGCCTGCCCAGGTGGTTCAAAAACATAACCCATGAATATCCTTTCGATTGGTTTTATGCTATTCTTTGATAGATTTTGATATTTTTACAAGTGCTTGCCGATCAATTTTTCCAGTCCCAGTTTTAGGTAACTCAGCGATATATTCGATAAGGCGTGGAGACTTGTAGGGTGTAAGCATCGATTTGACGTAATTCCGGAGTGAGAGTGTTTTTTTGTCAGATGCCTCAACGTTGGGAACTAAACTAATAACAGCGCGCAGCGCCATCCGTTTGTCGTCTAATTGATGCGCAAGAACTGCGCATTCATGAACTTCTGGGTGTTCGTTGAGGCAGCGCTCAACTTCTAATGGCCAGACCCATTGGCCAGATATTTTAATAAGATCATCTGCGCGACCCTGAAAGTAGTAATATCCGTCGTGTTCTATAAAACGGTCGCCCGTGTAGACCCATTCGCCACGCATTGTATCACGCGTTTTGTCTGGTCGTCTCCAGTAGATGGGGGCAGAAGAGTCTCCGCGTACATACATTACGCCTTCTTGCCCCGAATCCACTGGAGTACCATGAGGCGTTTCAAGTTTAATCTCAAATCCGCTCACACGAGCACCAGCAGCACCGATGCGATGGTCGTTCAATTTATTGGAAAGATAGACATGTAGCATCTCGGTGGATCCCAGTCCCTCCGTTGGTCCGTGTCCGACCTTTCGTTTCCAGGCATTGTAAACCTCTTCAGAGAGAATTTCTGCTGCTGACATTGATTGGCGCAGTGAGCCGAGGTCTCTATTAAGAATGTCATCGGATCGTGATAACGCGGTAAATAGCGTTGGTAGGCCGAATAAAACTGTCGGTTTATACGTCTCAATGGCATCAAGTACATTTTTTGGGTGAGGGGGCCCTGGCATCATAAGGGCTGTAGCACCTTGCGAAATTGGAAAAATTAAAGAATTACCAAATCCGTAGGCAAAATAAGATTTAGGTACCGAATAGCAGATGTCATCTTCGGAAAGCTTTAGGACATTGTCCCCAAATGAAGCTTGGACATAAGCCATATCATGGTGCAAATGAACTATGCCCTTGGGTAGTCCGGTCGTACCCGATGAATACATCCAAAATGCCATATCGCTTGGATTTGTATCTGCGCAGTCTAGTTCTGTTTTTTGAGTTTTTAAGAACTTTCTTACGTTTAAAAAAAATCTGTGTTCAACATCAGTATTAACTAAAATAGTTTGGGGTAACTCCAGCCCTTCGCGAGTTACGTCTGAATAGACGTCTGCTAGGTTTCCTTCAACAATGGCTAATTTAGCGTCGGCGTCTTTTAGAAAATAAGCTAATACATCCGGTTTTGTTTGGATATTCATCAATACTGGCACAAACCCTGCTCTTACGGCGCCGTAAAACGCCGCAATAAACGTGGGCGTGTCATCTAAAAGAAACGCAATTCGTTCACCTCGCTGTACTCCTGCAGAAATAAAAGCGTTACCCCATCGTGCAGCATCGGCGATCACCTCTCTGTAGGTGAGAATACCAGCTGGTCCAATAAGCGCAATTTTATCTGGTTTTTTTGACAGGTTTTGCCAAAGTATTTCTGAACAGTTTTTATGGGCTGATCGGTCAAACCCTATTTCTATCGCCCCAGGCGACTGTTTTGATACTGGATCTATAATAAGATCAGAATGCAAATTTGTGTCGACCCTACCGTTAGGTTTATTTGGATGGCTGCCATCGTGTGTTTCGCTACCGTTCAAATTAGACATAGATTCTTTCTTAATGGGTTACCTAAAAAAATTCTAACAGTGTTCCAGTTAATTTATGTCTTTTATTATTTGATCTACGCGACATCAGGTAATCTTCAATTAATAACTTCATTTTTTCTTGCTTTTAAATTTCTGATAGGCACCGGCAAACTTTGGCGCCACTTTTAATAGGCGTTCGTCTGTCATTCGCCCTGATCGTGTAAGGTAATCATAGGCAAAATCGATCGGATCAAGTTGCATTTTGTGACCAAAAGATTCGTACCATACGGCAGAAGTGTTAGCAGCATTTACAATTTTGTGGGCGATAGGCTGTCTATGGCTTTGATAAGCCGCCAGCGCCTCATCTATATCAGTATGGTTTTTTAATGATTGAACCAACGAGATGGAATCTTCCATCGCCAACCGAGTTCCTGAGCCTATTGAGAAATGAGCGCTATGGGCCGCATCGCCAATAAGAACGTTACGCCCATAAACCCAGTTTTCGCACCACAACCTTGGGAACTGGCGCCATGTAGATTTATTTGTAATAAGTTCAGTGCCTTTTAAAGCTTTCCTAAACAAGTCCGAACAAATTTGAACACTTTCTATTTCATCCATTTTACTAAATCCGAAGGATTTAAAGGTTTCATTTTCGCACTCAATGATAAATGTACTGCGGTCTGGCGAAAATCTGTAGTGGTGTGCATTTAATGGCCCGTTGCTTGTTTCAATGAAGGTTTGGGTGAGAGTATCAAATGGAATGCTAGCCCCAAACCAAGCAAAGTGATTTTTAAAATATTCCAACTGTGGTTTAAATGTTTTTGCATAAGTACGCCTCACTAGTGAATGGAGACCATCAGCGCCGATAATAATATCCGCTTTCAGTTCATCTAATGATTTTAGTTCTGTTTCAAAACGAACTGGAATACCCAAAGCAGTTGCCCGTTTCCTTAGAACTTCGATTAATCTATGACGGCTAATTGCTGTGAACCCAACACCATCTAATGTAACTTGGCCTGCTGGTAAATTAAGCGTCATATTTTCCCATTTTTCCATAAAAGGAATTATCATTTGATGGATCTCGGGGTCCTCAGATTTAAGAAAAGTTAAAGCTTCATTCGAAAATACTACCCCAAAGCCAAATGTTGCGCCTTCTGGGTTTTGTTCGGTAACGCGAACGCTCACTTGGGGTAGAAGCCTACGGATTAAGATCGCAGTGTACAGGCCTGCAGGACCGGCTCCTAGTATTTCGATTTGTGATAGTTGACTCATTATCGCCAGATGCTCCTTGTATAATGATTAAATCATACGGCCGTTTTACTAACATTAACAACTATCACATCATGATTTGAAGTTTGTTAGAAAATAAATTCGTATTATTGGAGATAAGTCAATAATCCTTCCATAAGTAAGAATTCTTAGTTGAAGCAGGCCCTAACGATTGAAGTATTGTGAGCTTGGTCTGTAAAAAAATATCTCGCATAAAAAAATTAATATAAATTATAGATGTTGACGGCATTAAGTATTTACAACAACAATTAGGTATATGTCTTGGGTGACCATGAACGGGAAATTTCTAAATACATAATCAAGTAGCTAGATCAAAATATCCGTATAGTCATTTTGAAATATTTCAGAGCCAAGGTGTCTGAATGGGAGAAAAAAAATGAAAAATAAATTTATTACAGCTGTAATTGCAGCTGGTTTTGTCGCAAGCGCCGGTATGGCTTTTGCGGAAACGATTAAGGTTGGCTATATCACAACTCTGTCTGGTGGGGCAGGAATTATAGGCAAACAAATGAAAAATGCCGTAGAACTTGCGATGGAGCACAAGGGCGGAAAGCTTGGCGGAATGGATGCGGAAGTCATTTTTGTAGATGATCAACGAAAACCGGATGTTACCAAGCAATTAGCAAATAAATTGCTTAAAAGTGAAAAAGTTGACGTTATTGGCGGAATAATATGGTCAAACTTACTTATGGCTATTCATAAGCAAGTTACCCGTGCTGATACGTTACTCATTAGTTCAAATGCGGGACCGTCGCCGGTAGCTGGAAGTAATTGTCATAAAAACTTTTTTTCAATGTCGTGGCAGAATGACCAAACACCTGAAGCTATGGGTGCGTATATGAATACAGCTGGTGTTAAATCGGTTTATGCGATGGCGCCAAACTATCAAGCTGGTAAAGACATGATAGAGGGATTTAAGAGGTTTTACGATGGAGAGGTTGTGGGCGAGGTGTATACTAAGCTAGGTCAGACTGATTTTCAGGCTGAATTATCCGCTTTGCGGGCAGCAAAGCCACCAGCAACCTTTATATTTCAGCCGGGTGGAATGGGTATCAACTTTGTGAAACAGTGGAAGCAGGCCGGCATGGATGATGTCAGTAAGCTATATACTGTTTTTAGTGTTGATGGCATTTCATTACCCGCCCTAAAGGAAACAGCCCTGGGTACTATAAGTACACAGACTTGGTCACCTGACCTTGATAATGCTATAAACAAAAGGTTTGTCGCAGATTATAAGTCTAAGTTTGGGGGTTATCCTTCTTTTTATGCTGCTCAAGCTTATGATACTATTCTCGCCATTGATCATGCTGTCGCGAAGTCGGGTAGCAAAGACACGGCTAAAATGCGTGAGGTTTTGGCTGCAGGGGGTATACCAACTACACGAGGATCATTAAAAATGAATACCAATCATTTTCCAATACAAAATTTCTATCTACGCGAGGCGGTAAAGGATTCCGATGGAGTGGTTACCTCGAAAATAATTGATACTGTTTTTGAAGACCATGGTGACGCATACGCGCAAGACTGTAAGTTTTAAACGCATCGTCTTAAGGTTGTTGGCGTTAGAATTAACGCCAACAACTTATAATATAAAACTAAACTTCATCTTGGTTGCAGAAAAACATGACATCAACATTGTTACTTGAACAGATTTTTAATGGTCTGCAGGCGGGGATAACGTTATTTTTAATTGCGGCGGGGCTCACCTTGATCCTAGGTATTATGGACTTTGTGTTCCTAGCTCATGGTTCCCAGGTAATGATTGGTGCTTATGCAGCAGCTGCAATTACTATTGCAACAAATAATTTTTACTTTGGAATCTTAGCCGCAATACCGATTACATTTGTATGTGGTTACCTGCTGGAGTGGTTAATAATTCGTCACCTGTACGGGCGCGATCATATGGATCAGGTGCTTGCAACATTTGGTTTAATTTTATTCTTTAATGAAGCTATAAGAATTGGTTTTGGACCCGCAGCTCTATTTACTAACTTCCCATCTTCTTTGTCAGGTTTCATTGAAATTTTGCCAGACACACCTTACCCAGTTTATCGCATTTTAATCATATTAGTTGGTTTGCTATGCGCTCTTGGAATACACCTCTTTGTTTCACGTACACGTGTTGGAGCAATGGTTCGCGCCGGTGCGAGTAACCCTGAAATGACGGCTGCTCTTGGTATTAACGTAAAAATTCTTTTCCGATTTATATTTGCAGCTGGTGCTACGTTTGCTGGTCTGGCGGGGATGATGATTGGTCCGCTTACTTCAGTAGAACCAGGGATGGGGGAACCGCTTCTGATCCTATCACTTGTTGTGATTATCATTGGTGGAATAGGGTCAGTCAGAGGCGCATTTATCGCAGCTATCCTTATAGGTCTTGTTGATACTGTTGGTAGGGTGATGTTGCCGATGTTGTTTAAGACTTTTATGAGTGTTTCAACTGCCGACACAGCAGGCCCAGCGTTAGCCTCGATGAGTGTTTATATTTTAATGGCTGTCGTTTTGGTTTTTAAACCAACGGGGCTATTTCCTCCGAAGGGAGCCTGAACAGATGGTTTTAGATCTGTTCAAAAAGTTTACCACCCTTTGGATTATACTTATTGTATTAGCTTTTTTTCCAATCTTTACGTCAACATTTGATCTGCCTTTTTGGAATGACGTCGTTATGAGAATTATGCTGTTGGGTATGGCAGCGATGGGACTTAATATTGTTTTTGGATTTGGTGGGATGGTTTCCTTCGGTCATGCTGCTTTTATGGGTGTTGGTGCCTACTGTGCAGGCATAAGCCAGTATTACGGATTAGATAATGGCTGGTATCAGCTTCTAATGTCGGCTGTAAGTTGCGGTATACTGGGTATATTGATTGGTTTTCTAGCTCTGCGAACCAGTGGCATATATTTTATTATGATTACGCTGGCATTTGCGCAGATGCTGTATTTCTTTTTCGTCAGTCTTGAAGAGTTTGGTGGTGATGATGGATTAATTATGGACCGATCAGATTTTATTTTCTTTGACCTTTACGAGCCATTACGTCTTTATTATTTGATTTTTTTCATTTTAGCCACTGTGAGCATCATGCTAATGCTACTTATTAGATCAAGGTTTGGCGTCATCCTGCAGGCAATCAAATCAAATGAGAGCCGAGTTGAGGCAATGGGTTTAAACCCCCTTAAATTCAAACTAACGGGATATGTAATTTCAGCTATTATTTGTGGTTTATCCGGTTGTCTATTCGCCTCTTGGCAGGAATTTGTCTCGCCCGATATCATGCATTGGACGAGGTCTGGTGATTTGATGATTATAATCATTCTTGGAGGTCTTACATACCTTGCAGGGCCACTGGTGGGTGCAATAGTATTTCTTCTTCTTGAGGAACTACTGCCAGATCTTTTGCATGTTTTATTTCCTCCTATCTCTGAGAATTGGATGATAATATTTGGCCCATTGTTAATAGCAGTTGTCCTTTTTGGAAAAGGAGGATTGATGGGAGTTATGGGGTCAAAGCTGAAAACTGCTGCTAATAGAGAAAAAACATGAAAAATAATGTTTTAGAGTTGCGTTCACTAAGAAAGAAATTTGGAGCTCTGAAAGCTACAGATGATGTCTCTTTAGAGGTCGAAAAGGGAAAGATTCATGCTTTGATAGGTCCTAATGGTGCAGGAAAGACCACGTTAATAAGTCAAATATTTGGTAATCTAAAACCAGATTCTGGAGATATTTTTCTGGATGGAAAGTCTATCACTAACACCTCAGTTGCAGATCGTGCACTGCTGGGAATTGGAAGATCTTTCCAAATTAGCAATGTTTTGATGGATTTTTCTGTTTTGGAAAACGCAATAGTGGCCAAAATTTCTCATTCGCAGGAAACTTTTAGATTTTTTCGACCAGCATTTTCTGACCCAAGCCTGATTGAAGGTGGCTTTGCAATTCTGAAACGAGTTGGGATGGAGCAAATGGCGGACCGGAAAGTATCGGATTTAGCCCACGGAGAACGAAGGCTTTTGGAGCTAGCATTAGCATTGGCAATGGAACCACTACTGGTACTCCTTGATGAACCAATGGCTGGTGCTGGACCTGAAGATACAATTTTTATGACTAAGGTGATTGCAGGTTTGAGAGGGCAAACCACTATTTTACTAATTGAGCATGATATGGATGTTGTCTTTCAATTAGCAGAAAGAATTAGTGTCTTGGTAGAGGGAGCCGTTATAGCCTCAGGAACTCCGGATGAAATTAGCCAAAACAGACTGGTTCGTGAAGCCTATCTTGGGAGTGATCAATGATTTTGGAGTTATCAAAGGTTAGGGCAGGGTATGGCACTGGTCAGGTACTATTTGGCATCGATTTGAAAGTGGGTGCAGGTCAGTGCGTTTCCTTGATGGGGCGCAATGGTATGGGAAAATCAACTACTATTAAGTCAATTATGGGCCAAATACTTCCAACTTCTGGTTCTATAAAAAGATTTGGAAGTAACTCAATAACAGATTCACCTCATGAGATTGCACAATCTGGGATAGGACTTGTACCAGAGGGCAGACAGATATTTCCAAACTTGTCGGTTCAGGAAAACCTTACAACTTTCTACAGACCTCCGCGTCATGACCAGCAAAGTAGCTGGACAGAAAAGAAAGTTTTAGAGCTGTTTCCGCGTTTAAGTGAACGGTTGGGGAACTTGGGAAGCCAACTATCTGGCGGTGAGCAACAAATGTTAGCCATTGGCCGAGCTCTTATGACCAACCCTAGGTTGTTGATATTGGATGAAGCTACCGAGGGTCTTGCACCCTTAATCCGAAAACAGATTTGGAATTGTCTAAATTCATTGAAAAATAGTGGCCAGTCAATTCTGGTGGTAGATAAAAATATATCTGCTTTGGCGGGGTTATCAGATCACCACTATATTCTCGATAAAGGCCTCGTTGTCTGGCATGGGGATTCAAAGGAATTGTTAGGGAATTCTGACTTAAAAACCCGCTATCTCGGTGTGTGATGAATTCAGTTTGACTTTATTGAATAACTTTCTTCATTCCCACTCAATAGTTCCTGGTGGTTTGGATGTGATGTCATAGGTCACACGGTTTATACCCTGGACTTCGTTAATAATTCGTGTGGCAGTTTCTCCTAGAAACTCATGTGTAAAAGGATAGTAGTCTGCTGTCATTCCGTCGACTGATGTGACCGCTCGCAATGCACAAGCAAAATCATAAGTGCGCCCATCGCCCATTACACCGACTGTTCGCACTGGGAGTATTGCAACAAAGGCTTGCCATATTTCTTCATACAGTCCGTGTTTACGAATTTGATCAATATATATGGCATCTGCTTTACGCAATATATCTAGCTTGTTGCGTGTGATTTCTCCGGGGCAACGAATAGCTAATCCAGGACCAGGGAATGGGTGTCGTCCTATGAAGGAAGTGGGTAAGCCCAACTCTCTTCCTAAGGCCCGTACTTCGTCTTTAAAAAGTTCTCGCAACGGTTCAACAAGTTGCAGTCCCATCTTTTCGGGAAGCCCGCCCACATTGTGATGCGACTTAATGGTGACCGATGGCCCACCCGAAAAGCTTACACTTTCTATTACATCAGGGTATAAAGTGCCCTGTGCTAGAAACTGCGCGCCGCCAACAGCCGATGCGTGCTTTTGAAAGACATCTATAAATAGCTTTCCAATTATTTTTCGTTTAGTTTCTGGATCAGATTGCCCTTCAAGTTCACTAAGAAATAGTTCTCTTTCATCGGCATGAATAAAGGGGATACTGTAGTTGTCTCGAAACATTTTGATAACTTCTTCAGCCTCCCCTTGTCGGAGCAAGCCATTGTCTACAAATACGCAAGTTAATTGATCGCCTATAGCTTCATGCATGAGGATAGCAGTTACTGAACTATCAACTCCTCCCGACAGCCCACATATGACTTTGTTACTACCAACCTTATCACGGATTGCCTGGATGGCTTTTTCCTTGTACACACCCATCGTCCATTTTCGTGAAAAACCAGCAATGCGTATAAAGTTTTCGTATAGCTTTGTTCCTTTAGGGGTGTGGTGAACTTCAGGATGAAACTGTACTGCAAAAAAACTTTTTGATACATCGGCTACAATAGCAAATGGTGCGTTTGGGGATGTACCAAACACCTCAAACCCAGGGGCTATCTTACTTACATGATCGCCATGGCTCATCCAAACTTGCTCATCATCGTTATCAAACCAACCATCTAGTAGTGGTGTTGATTTATCTGAACTAACATAAGCGCGACCAAACTCAGCTGTTCCTTGCCCCCGTTCGACCTTTCCACCCAACGATTGCATCATCACCTGCTGCCCATAGCATATACCCAAGATGGGGATTCCCATTTTAAATATCGCCATTGGGGGGCGTGGTGACGATTTATCTGTGACGGAGGCTGGCCCTCCAGACAGAATTATGGCCTTTGGTGAAAACTCAATCAAAAACGGCTCTGTTACTTTTTGAAAGGGATGGATTTCACAGTAGACGTTAAGCTCTCGTAAGCGGCGAGCTATGAGCTGGGTCACTTGACTACCAAAATCAATAATTAAGAGTTTTTCTGTAAAAGTTTCCATAATCTTGGATATTACCATGGGGGAAAAGGTTCAACCCGGCCTGGTGGAAGAAATCATGGTTGATGTCGTTTTTCCATCCTATGAGGCGAAAAACACCGGCGCTGGTATAAAGAAAATTGTAGTACCACATCATTAAACAGAACAAGGGTTTAGTAATGGCTGAAGCATCACGTAAAAGATCACGTAGTGGGGGTGGTGCTGCACGCAGAGCGGAACGTACAGCTGTTAGTGTTGAAACTGAGCGCTATATCGATCGAAATATTCCATTATATGAGTTTTTGGACGAGGCAACTTTAGAATTGATCGAATATAATGCTGAGACCGTTCTCGAAGAGATTGGCGTTAACTTTGTTGATAGCCCAATTGCGCTTGAGCGTTGGAAATCAGTTGGGGCTACCATCGAAGGTGAGCGCGTAAGAATCCCGAGAGGATTAGCGAGGAAATTGTGCAAGACAGCTCCATCTAAATTCATACAACATGCTCGGAACCCAGACAGAAATGTTGAAATTGGTGGCAAAACACTGGTTACTGCACCAGTCTATGGGCCTCCCTTTGTACGTGATAGGCAAGGTGGTAGGCGGTACGCGACTATTTCTGATTTTCAAAAATTTGTAAAACTTGGCTATATGTCGAAGTATTTACATCACTCCGGAGGTACTGTTTGCGAGCCTACAGACGTGCCGGTCAATAAACGTCACCTTGACATGCTTTTTGCGCATATGGTGTATAGTGATAAGCCTTTCATGGGCTCAGTCACAGAGCCAAGTCGAGCTCAAGACTCAGTCGATATGTGTGAAATACTTTTTGGTAAAGATTTTATACAAAAAAATACTGTTATGACGTCGCTGATAAACATTAACAGTCCACTGACCTTTGACAGCATAATGATGGGCGCCCTCGAAGTATTCGCAACAAACAACCAAGCATGCATAGTATCACCTTTCATTGTAGGGGGCGCAATGGCACCAGTTTCAATCGTTGGAACATTGACGCAAGTACTTGCGGAGGTTTTGGCGGGAATAGCATACAGTCAGATCTTAAAGCCTGGTGCGCCGGTAATATTTGGAACTTTTGTGACTTCGATTGATATGAATTCAGGCGCTCCAACCTTTGGCACCCCTGAAGCCAGTCAAATTTTATATGGGGCGGGACAATTGGCAAGGCGAATGAATTTACCGTTCCGCTCAGGTGGAGGACTATGTGGATCAAAACTGCCAGATGCTCAGGCAGCTTATGAGACTTCTAATACCTTAAATGCGGCTCTTATTGGGGGGGTTAACTTTATGTTGCATTCCTGTGGTTGGTTGGAGGGAGGCCTCGTGGCGTCATTTGAAAAGTTTGTGATGGATGCAGATCAACTTGGTGCTTTGCATAAAATGAGTTTAGGTGTGGCTGCTGACGAAAACGGGCAGGCTATGAACGCCATTCGTGAGGTGGGTCCAAGTGGGCATTATCTCGGATGTGAGCATACTCAAGATAACTTTAAGGCCGCTTTTTGGCGTTCAGACCTTTTTGATTATAAACCGTTTGAAACTTGGTACGAGGAAGGCGCACGTGACACCTACGCGCTGGCGGAAGAACGTGTTGCTAACCAGTTAGCAACATACCGACAGCCTTACCTTGATCCAAGTGTATTAGCTGCGCTGGAAAAGTATGTTGCAGATAAAAAAGCTGAGAATGCTGATGCTTTTGTCTAAATTTCCTTTAGTTTAAAATTTTTTAAATAATCTAAATAAAACATCATTTTTAATTGAAATGGGATTTATTTGGTTTGATTAAGCATAGTTCTAAACTAGAATTATTATCTGATAGATAGGGGTGGTTGTTTATTGGTAGTGTGCTAAGTCATAGTAATAAGGAAAATACATGCGTGATCTAAAAACTCCAAGTCAACGGCATCCTGAAAAAGCGAACCGCCAAGACAACCCACAACCCAAGAAACCAGCTTGGATTAGGGTTAAAGCGCCAGTGGGTAAAGGATATCAGAATACGCGAGATATAATGCGGGAGCATAATCTGGTAACTGTATGTGAAGAGGCGGGCTGCCCGAATGTTGGCGAATGCTGGAACCAGGGCCATGCGACAATGATGATTATGGGTGATACCTGCACTCGTGCTTGTACCTTTTGCAATATTGCAACTGGCAAGCCACCTGAAGGACTTGATGCGTTTGAACCTGGTCGTGTGGCTGACGCAGTAAAAAAATTGGGGTTAAACCATGTAGTTATCACCTCAGTTGATCGTGATGATATAAAAGATGGTGGAGCCGCGCATTTTGCGCAAACAATTCGTGCTGTTAGAAAACGTTCCCCAGGTACTACAATTGAAATTCTAACACCTGACCTTTTACGTTGCGATCCCTCAGCACTCGAGCTCATAGTCGCTGCAAAGCCTGACGTATTTAATCATAATCTGGAAACAGTACCCAGCTTATATACAGAAGTTCGACCGGGCGCACGCTATTTTCATTCTTTGCGGTTATTGCAACGAGTTAAAGAATTAGATCCAAAAATGTTCACGAAGTCGGGTATAATGGTCGGATTGGGCGAGGATCGCCAGTCCGTACATCAAGTTATGGATGATATGAGAGCAGCTGATATTGATTTTATAACCATTGGACAATATTTACAGCCAACCTTAAAACACCACCGAGTTGATCGTTTTATTACTCCAGAAGAATTTGTAAGTTATGAAAAGGCTGCAAAAGGAAAAGGTTTTCTGATGGTTTCCGCAACTCCACTAACTCGGAGTTCATATCACGCTGGCGATCACTTTGAAAAACTTCAGAAAGCTCGCTTGAGTAATCGTGAGTTAGCTTGAACCACTAATGACATGTTTGACCAGCGCACAGATAAGATAAATGTTTTTGGCTATGCTGTACTCTTTGCGGTTTAATCTTGGCTGTGAAGTTTTAGGTAATAGTTATGTAAAACGAACCTTCCCAATATATGGTAAATTTCGATCTCTCTGGGCGTAATCAATGCCATACCCAACAACAAATTCATCTGAAATTTCAAAGCCTAAGAAGTCAGTTTTAACCTTAACTTCCCGTCTGGATGGTTTGTCTAGCAGGGCGATTGTTCGAAGCCTAGCAGGTTGTCGACGTAAAAGATGTTGGGTAACATTTTTCATGGTGTGACCGGTGTCGACGATATCTTCAACTATCAACACATCCCGAGATTCGATGGTATCTCGAAGGTCTTTTAGAATACGGACCTCGCGTGAGCTCTCCATCGAGTCGCCGTAGCTACTAACTTCTAAAAAATCTACTTCTATTGGTAAATTTAATTCCCGAACGAGATCAGCAATAAAAACAAAAGATCCTCGCAACAACCCTACTACAACAAGTTTATCGGTATCAGAAAATTCAGTTTCAATTTCAACAGCGAGTGCTTCTATCCGTGCTGCGATTGATTTGGCTGAGATCATACTATCGATTACATATGGTTTAATTGACATACTATCCTCTTGAACTTTGTAGTTTATTCTACGACATCTGCAGCAAAGAGCCAGTAGGAAAGACTATGCCAACTCATAAAGAAAATAAAATTTTGCGTTATAGCTCTCAACAAATGTACAATTTAGTGTCCGACGTTGGTTCATATCCAGAGTTTTTACCATGGTGCGCGGCGGCGCGCGTGAATTCTATTATAGATGATGGGCCAAACCAGATTATGTCTGCTGACTTAGTGATATCCTTTAAGGTTTTCAGGGAACGATTTTGTAGTGAAGTAAGTTTAAGTCCGAAGGAAAAATTTATTCAAACAAAATATCTTGATGGGCCCTTCAAACATATGAATTCCACTTGGAAGTTCAATGATTGTTCAGAAGGCTGTGCCGTTGAGTTTTTTGTCGATTTTGAATTTAAAAGTCTTATCTTACAAGGCCTTATAGGTCTTGTTTTTAATGACGCGATGCATCGTATTGTCAGGGCCTTCGAGACTCGTGCCGACGCACTTTATAGTTAGAATTTTACGTAAAAATAAAAATACAAATTTATAT
>JAFMEA010000094.1 GCA_017856985.1 Planktomarina sp. | reverse complement strand
GATCTTCGGCAGTTTGTCTAGCAATTCAGAATGTAGCTTCAGCCGGTGATAATATCGTCGCGTCACCATACCTTTATGGGGGAACATACAATTTTTTTACTAACACTCTCTCCAAAATGGGGATTGAAGTAAGGTTTGCTGATCCGGCAGATCCAGAAACCTTTGAGAAGTTGAGCGATGACCACACTAGGGCGTATTTTGGTGAAACTTTGCCTAACCCTCAGCTTGTTCCATTTCCTATTTCGGATATCGCAAAAATTGGTTTAAAAAGAGGTATTCCTCTTATCGTTGATAATACTGCAGCACCAATAACATGCCGCCCATTTGAGCACGGTGCTGCTGTGGTCGTGCATTCTTTAACTAAGTTCATTGGCGGTCATGGAACGTCTATAGGCGGCGTTATTATTGATAGTGGAAGTTTCAACTGGACACAAAACCCAGAACAACAACCAAACTTTAATCTTCCTGATGGAAGTTATCATGGTGCTGTGTGGGGTTCATTAGTACCTGAGGCTTTAGGGGCACCAATAGCTTTCTCTATAAGAGCTCGTGTGGTTCTTTTGCGGGACCTGGGTCCATCTTTATCGCCATTCAACGCTTTCCAATTCATACAAGGTCTGGAGACCCTCCCACTTCGCTTTGAACGCCATCAATCAAATGCTGTGAAACTTGCAGATTACTTGAACCAGCATCAGAAAATTATATCAGTAACTTATCCCGGACTTTTTAAAGGAAACAGTAAAATACTTGTAAACTCCTATCTAAACGCCGGACATGGCGCATTGATGGGGATTGAGATTAAAGGAGGCGTAACAGCTGGAAAGAGCTTCATTGATAACCTTAAACTAATTTACCATGTAGCTAATATAGGGGATGCACGCACACTTGCCATTCACCCGGCCTCAACTACACACTCCCAGCTTTCTCCTGAAGACCAAATTAAAGCTGGGGTGAGCCCAGGATACGTGAGACTGTCAGTTGGCCTTGAGCATATAGACGATATTATTGACGATGTTGAGCAAGCATTAAAAGCATAATTCTAACAAATAATGCATCAAGTTGACTTTAAGTATTTAGTCAGATCACCAAATACTTAACAAATAAACCCGTAGGTCTAAAATTCTAAATAGTAGCTAGTAGAATATCATGCGCTAAGTTAATTAGATCCAAACAGATAATTATAGTGGGGAAAAACTTATGGCCTTGTATGAGAAAATGGTAGCTGCGTGGGATAAACGAGATGGTCAAGCTTATTTGGACTTACATCATGATGACTTCCAGATGACATGGCATTCAAGCGGCAGAGTTTCAAAAAAAGAAGATAATTCTGCTGAACAAATGCAAGCAATTATGGAACGCTCGCAAATAAAAGGACGTCGTTGTATTTACGAAAACGATGATCTCGTAGTGCAGCACATGTTTGCAGATTATGAAAATGGCACGAAAGATGCGACTATGCATGTCACACTAAAAAAAGATGGCCTGTTATGGCGTACTGAAACAGGTGTTACATCGCTAGAAACTGAAAACTAAAACAATCCAAGGCAGGTCATAGTGTTAAAGAGCCAGAGAGCTGCCTTTATCTTGCAGCGTTTAAATGAACATTACCCAAAAACACCGACCCCACTAATACATAGTAGCATTTACGAGCTCCTAATTAGTGTATTACTCAGCGCTCAATGTACCGATGAACGAGTTAACAAGGTTACACCAACGCTTTTCAAAAAAGCCAGCACCCCATTTGAAATGCAACATGTTCCGTTAGAAACTGTCTATAAAATAATTCGACCTTGTGGATTAGCACCAAAAAAATCCAAGGCTATAGTGCAACTTTCAAAGATTCTTGTGGAAAAATATTCCGGAAAAGTACCTAAAACCTTTGAAGAGTTAGAAACACTTCCAGGGGTTGGGCATAAGACTGCGGGCGTGGTGATGTCTCAAGGGTTTGGGTACCCTGCATTTCCTGTGGATACGCATATCCATAGGTTAGCTCAGAGGTGGGGTATTACCAAAAAAGGTAATAATGTTGTGCAAACGGAACGTGACCTAAAAACGGCGTTTCCGGAGCATGAGTGGAATAAGCTGCATCTACAAATTATCTTCTATGGTCGAGAGTTTTGTTCAGCCAGAGGCTGTGACGGACGTATTTGTGAAATTTGTAAAACATGTTACCCCAACAGAAAGTATCCGTTCAAAATAAAAAAGTCTTAAAACTTCTACTTAATTGATTAAATACAACTTTTGTTATCGAAACTAAGTCTGGTGACGCCGATTGGAGGTTTTTGGTCTTCCTACTATAGTTAGCTTCGCATCTGGCCGTTTCGTTTGACTAATAATTTTGCCATTTGCAATGACGCAAAGCCGAGTTGCACGCAGGCGCAACGCCTCAATTGGATTACGCGCATCAAGAATTACTAATGATGCCTTAGCACCAACGTAAAGACCGTAGTCCTTAAGGCCCATAGTTTTTGCATTATTCACTGTGACCATATCAAAGCAAGTTTGCATCTCTGTTGGGCTCGTCATTTGAGCAACATGTAATCCCATAAACGCAACATCAAGCATGTCGGCGGTACCAAGCGAATACCAGGGGTCAAGAACACAATCCTGCCCCCAACCAACATTTATCCCAAATCCCAACATCTCCTTCACACGCGTTAATCCCCGCCGTTTGGGGTACGTGTCATGCCTACCCTGGAGAACTATATTGATTAACGGATTGGGAATGGCATTAATTTCTGCCTCCGCAATCAGTGGCAGAAGCTTTGATACATAGTAATTATCCATTGAATGCATTGACGTTAGATGTGATCCAGCAACTCTTCCCTGCAGTCCAAGACGCTGTGTTTCGTATGCAAGTGTTTCAATGTGACGCGAATTTGGATCGTCAGTTTCATCGCAGTGTATATCAACCTGTAACCCGCGAGCCGCTGCAATTTCACAAAGCTCAGTCACTGATGCTGATCCATCCAGCATGGAACGTTCAAAATGGGGAATGCCACCCACAATCTCAACACCCATATCTAAAGCCCTGATTGTATTCGCCCGTGCTGTAGGATCTCGATAAAATCCATCTTGTGGAAAAGCGACTAACTGTAAATCAATATAATCTTTGACGAGAGAACGAACATGAAGCAATGCCTCAACGCCTAAAAGTCTGTCATCACAGGTATCAACATGGCTACGTATTGCCAACAATCCCATGCTGGCTGCCCAATCACAGTATTTCAGCGCTCGGCTAACAATATCTTCTTGTGTCATCACCTGTTTAAGTTCGCCCCAAAGTCCAATACCTTCAAGCAGCGTTCCCGATGAATTTATACGAGGCAATCCATACGACAGGGTTGCGTCCATATGAAAATGAGGGTCAACAAACGGAGGGCTTACTAAATCATTAGTTGCGTCGATCACCTGACCCGCCTGAGCATTTTCAAGTTTATCAATTGCTGTAATTTTGCCGCCTTTGATTCCAATATCTGTTAATCGGCCATCTGGCAGCGCGCCACCTTTGACAATCAGATCAAACATTACCGTTCTCCTTTATTAAATGGAACCATAAGGGCTGCCGGAACTTCAGCACGCCGTGACATTACAATAAGCGCTAAAATTGATAGTAAATAAGGCATCATTAGAAAAACCTGATAAGGCATTTGTGATCCAAAGCTAGTCTGTTGCACTCGAATCTGAAGGGCGTCAAAAGCTGCAAACAGAACTGCACCCAAAAGGGCTTTGCCTGGCCGCCAAGAGCCAAAAACAACAAGCGCGATACAAATCCAACCACGCCCGTTAACCATTTCAAAAAAGAAACTGTCAAAGGCTGACATTGTTAAAAATGCCCCCCCCATAGCCATAAAGCCACTACCAATAATAACAGCACCCATGCGTATTTTAGTTACAGAGAGACCTTGGGCAGCAACGGCAGCAGGGTTTTCACCTGCGGCCCGCACCGCCAATCCTAGCGGCGTCCGATAAAGGACCACAGAAGTTACTAAAACAAGTCCAAATGCAAGATAGGTAAATGGTGTTTGCGAAAACAGAGCAGGCCCAATAAACGGGATCTCCGATAATATTGGAATATCATAAGGTTGAAATGCATCAATTTTGGGTGGGCTAGTAACCTCTGGTAAGGCTAGCCTGTAGGCGTAATAGGTAGATGACGTGGCCAACAGTGTAACCCCGAGACCAACTACGTGTTGAGACAATCCAAAAGGCACTGTTAATAAACTGTGCAAGAAGCCAAACAGCATACCAACAAACATGGCAACGCAAACGCCCACCCACAGCCCTGTACCCGAGTATACTGCCATCCAGCCAGCAAAAGCCCCTGCAACCATTATACCCTCGATACCAAGGTTCAACACGCCAGCTCTTTCACAAATTAACTCACCCAAAGTTGCAAAAATCAGTGGAGTAGAAATTCGGATCACAGCTGCCCAGAAACTAGCAGTAAAAAAGATTTCTAAGACCTCCATTCACTCAGTTCCTAACTATTCGGAAACGGGTCAACATAATTGCTAACACCATCAGTAGCAAAGCGGTTGCCAGCATTATATCAGCTAGATAGGTGGGTACATCAGCTGCCCGGCTCATGCTGTCGGCTCCAACAAAAATTCCTGCAACAAAAAGTGCTGCAAAGATAACACCGAGGGGGTGCAATAGAGCCAGCATTGCAACAATAATTCCAGTATAGCCAAAGCCAGGAGACAAATCGAGTGTTAGGCTCCCTTTCAAACCTGCAACTTCTGAGAAGCCAGCAAGGGCTGCAAGACCACCCGATAGGAGTGCCGTTTTAACCAGCACAAGGTTGACCGGAATTCCTGCAAATGCGGCAGCCTGCCGGTTCAATCCAACAGCACGCATTTCATATCCCAATGTCATACGAGATTGAACCACCCAGACAGAAATGGCAGAAAGAATTGCCAAACCAAAGCCCCAATGGAGGCGCAAGCCATCAACTAATCGTGGCAAACGTGCCTCAGGCAATAGACGCGCAGATTTTGGCCAACCCATGCCCATTGGATCTTTGAGAGGGCCTTCAAGTAACATTGAAACAAACAGTAAAAATATGAAATTAAAGAGTAAAGTTGTAACTACTTCATCAACTCCAAAACGAGTTTTCAGCAATGCTGGGACTAACAATAATATTGCCCCAGCCAGTATCGAAAAAAGTGCAAGTGTGGGGAGTATTGCAATGCTGGGCCACGGCAGCAAGCCAGTACCCAGTAGAACTGTTAAAAGCGCACCAGCGTACAACTGCGCTTCCGCACCTATATTCCAAAACTTAGCACGAAAAGCGACTGCCACAGCAAGGCCAGTAAATATTAGTGGTGTAGCTCGATTTAAAGTTTCCAGGATTGCAAATTTTGAACCAAATGCACCATTCAAAATTAACCCAAAAACCGAAAACGGGTTTGCACCAGCAAGCATTGCCAAAAACGAAGCGATTGCAACTGTGGCACCCAATGCAGTTACGGGAGGCAGTAAACTGCGGGCTAAGGATGGCTTGTCAATGGGCTCAAGGCGCATGAGTTATCTCTTCGTCAAATCCTTGACCTCCCATCCAAACTCCAAGCTGAGCAGGTGTCATCTTACCTCGATTAAACTTGGGTGAAAGACGTCCGTTAGAGATAACGTATATAACATCTGATAGGCTCATGACTTCATCCAGATCTTCTGAGATTAAGAGTATGGCAGCACCCCGATCTCGCGCCGAAAGCAATTGACTATGTACATAATTTACAGCCCCAACATCAAGGCCACGCACAGGTTGATTTGCTAAAATAATCGTTGGATTGCACTCAAGAGCGCGGCCCAAAATTAGTTTTTGCATATTTCCGCCCGATAGAAGACGAATTGGTGTATCCACTCCTGGGCATCGCACATCATATTTTTCTATCACACGATTAGCGAAAGCACGTGAACTTTGCCA
>JAFMEA010000093.1 GCA_017856985.1 Planktomarina sp. | reverse complement strand
CCAGGAAAAAATGGCATTTCTGAAGAGCACCGAACCAAGCAATTAGGATTCGCCAATATTGAATCCTGAATTTGGCTGTTAGCGTCCGCGTCAATGCCGAATGGCTTCTCACCGAGCAGGTGTTTTCCAGCAGCCAAGATGTCTCGATAGATGCTATGGTGGAGATTGTGGGGTACAGCACAATATACAGCTTCAACATTTTTATTAGCCAAAAGTTCACGGTAATCTTTGGTGACCTGCGAGACTGACGGAACATTGGTGGAAAACCAATTGGTAAGCAGGGGGTTCAGGTCACAAACAGCAACGATTTCAGGACGCGCTTTAGTGTCTGTCAGATGAAACCACCGAGCGGCGGATGAGGCAAACTCTCTGCCCATCAGACCGCAACCGATCACACCAAATTTTATAATACGAGTCACGAAATCAAACTAAATGCGCTGGGTCCTGATAAACCGTCGTGGACGACGGCCATGAGTGCCTTCGTCATACCAGCTGGGTTCGCGTGATGGATCACGTTGCGCCCATATACGATGCCCTTTGCTCCTTGCCCCATCAATGTAGATGTTCTAGCTAAAATCTCTTCATCAGAAACTTTGCCACCACCCCTGACCAGCACAGGGATGCCTTGAGCAATCTCGATGACTTTGTGATAATCTTCAACTTCATCACAAGGATCAGCCTTAATGATATCAGCTCCAAGTTCTACGGCTTGACGCACCAAAGATAGTATTTTGGCGATATCGCCATCAACCATATAGCCGCCACCCGCTTTTGCGTTGTCTTGCATAACAAGCGGTTCAACCATAAGCGGCAGGCCAGATTTCTCGCAAGCCCGCTTTAAGATATTAATATTTTTGATGCAAGCCTCATGCAACTCAGGCTGTCCAGGCAACATCAAGAGGTTGACTACAACACAAGCCGCATCAAGCATGATAGCTTGTTCCACCGCATCCTCAATGATGACTGAAAAAAGCTTCTGTGGTAAAAGGTTGCCGTAGATGTTTGCAATATCTGTACGCAACACCAAGGCGGGTCGTTCTTTACCTGGGATTGCTTGTAGGATTGCCGCTGTACCCGGTGTAAGTTGAATTGCATCCGGTCCGGCAGCAGCGACGATACCGATAGCATTGTGCATATCTTCTATCCCATTAAGAAAGCTCAATTCGTTGAACATGCCATGGTCTATTGCTACATCAAAGCAATTTCCTGATGTGCCAAATAGCCGTTTCATGCGTGCTGACTTCATTTGAAATACTCCTTATTTACGATCTTAAATTAAAGCACATGGCCGCTCCGGCTGAAAGATAAATCTGTTAGTCATATCTGTTATTATATAGACAATTTACAAAATACTTATCTACCTGCAAATTTAACTTGCCTCCTTGCTAAAAACAGTGAACCGTTGTTTCAACTTGAACAGAGGCTATCTGCTTATTTTGCGGGTTTTAAACAAATGGCACACATAGACGCCCATCATCATTTTTGGAACCCAGCGCGCGGAGACTATGGCTGGATGCCGCTGGATGATCCAATTTTGTCGAGAGCCTACACGCCAACAGATTTGGAAAAGGTTTTGGGGCCCATGCAGGTAACACAGACTGTGCTAGTGCAGGCTGCTCCAACCATTCAAGAAACAGAGTATTTGCTGGAAATCGCAGATGCATCTGAAATGGTTGCAAAGGTTGTTGGCTGGATCAACTTTGAAGATGAAAACCAATTAGACGTCCTAAAACGTCTGGCGCAACATCCAAAGTTTGTAGGTGTTCGCCCTATGATTCAGGATATACCAGATGATAATTGGATGTTGCGCCCAGATGTACAGTGGGCATATTCGGCGCTCATCGATCTTGATTTGACTTTTGATTGTCTTGGGTTTCCGAGGCATCTTACCAATTTTCACGAACTTCTGAACCGCTATCCTGAAATGCGCGCTGTCGTGGATCACTGCATGAAACCGCAGATCAGGGATGAATCGGACACACATTTTCAAATGTGGGCAGATGGACTTACGCGTCTTGCTGAGGATACTCGGGCATATTGCAAACTTTCGGGCATTATAACCGAAGCAGACACTGACTGGTCTGTTGAAAAGCTTCAACCTTATACGGATCACGTGATCAAGGTGTTTGGAGCAAATCGCGTAATGTGGGGCAGCGACTGGCCCGTTTCGCGGTTGCGGCTAGAATATGGAGATTGGTTTGCAATGTGCGCGGAGCTGACTTCAGCGCTTTCTGAACAAAATAAACAGTGCATTTTTTCAGACACAGCGCGGCAATTTTATCAGATTTAGCCACTGTTTGAGCCAAAATGTCGTTGTACATTCTCTTGAAGTTTTAACTGTTCTTTACTGACCCTCAGTCATGGTTAGGAACAACAATTGCGCGTACTTCACCTTTTGGTGGGGGAGACGCAATTACCTTTGCGGCCTCCTCTAGCGAGATAGTCCTGCTTATGAGGGGAGAAATTTTTATTGTACCCTCTGCAATCATTTTGGCAGCCCGCCCATGGGTAAACGGATTAAGGAAACTGAAATGCATCTGGATCTCTCTGAACAGCAGGTCAAATGGCTCGATTGGCACCATTTCTCCTTGCGATACAACGCCTAGAATGACTACCCGCCCACCGCTACGCGCAAGTCTGGGTGATAGGGTCACGGTAGCACTAACGCCTGCGCATTCGACAACCAGATCGGCCCCTTCTGGCCAAATATTTCTTACCGCATCCCCAGTACTAACGGCATAATCTGCACCAATATTGAGGCCCAATGCTTGCTTTTCTGCGCTTCTGGTCAATAATAGAACCTCAGCGCCTGCAAGTTTGGCAAGTTGTACAGCCATCAGGCCAATAACACCGCCACCGATTACTAGCACAGTTTCACCCTCGCGTGCAGCACCGATATCCATACCATGCAAAGTACAGGCCAGTGGTTCGCAAAATGCACCGTATAGCGGATTTATTTCGTTGGGCAGCACAACCGCCTTTGACGCCGGAAAAACACAGAACTCGGCAAATCCACCGTCACGGTGAATTCCTGTGGCAAGATTGTTAGGGCACAGATTAACCCGACCACGCTGGCACTGATTACAGGTGCCACACCAAGTATTTGGGTCGCATGTGACCCGCGCGCCCTCAGCAAAGTCTGTCTCACCGCTATCCACCACGATACCTGAAAATTCATGGCCTAAAATTTTATCTGGAACTGAGGGGAACTCTCCATGATAAAGATGACGATCGGTGCCACAGATTCCAGCTGCTTCAACCTTGATCAAAATTTCGTTTTTGGCTGGGCTCGGTATGTCCACATTTACGGTGCGGATGTCCCCAGTTGAATAAAGTTTTGTGGCCCGCATTATAGCACCTTCAGGTCTGTGATCATCTCAATCGCCTGCTCTGTCTCGCTGGCAGTAAGCAAACCCAGCTTAATCTCAATGCGCCATGTATCGCCACTCTGGACTGTTTTAACTCTGCCTTTTGCTTTTTCCTGCGTATATCCTTCAACTCCCGATGTAGAGGGAAAGGCAATTCCCAGACCATCTTGATCTGGGGTCCGACAAATCCAACGGGTACAGATCGGCGCTTGATCAGGACGACATCGAACATAGTCCGCTGTACCGTTGGGATGTTTCTGCAATGCATGGGCAAACCCATCTGCATCATTATTCATATCAATCTCAAAAACAACTTCTGGGTCGAAGGCTAATCCGCAATGAAGAGTGTGATGTATTTGTGGAGTGTCGGCCAACCTAGCCAAAAACTCTTTGTATCCAGGCTTTGGATTTACATGCGACGGGATCGATTGCCGGACCCGTACAGATTTTGCGTTGTAACAGGCAGTATAGTGTAGCTCTCCTCCATCAACTGGACGGAAATTTGCATGTCCTAGATACATTAAGTCCATGGGCGTCTGCTTCAGATTCTTAACACTTACTAAGACATCGAGCAGTGCAGATTCTGCCATCATTACAGTCCCAACTGTCGCCAGATAATTTGTTGAAAATGCTACTATGTGCTGATAGGTTCCAGAAACCTTTATGCTGCGCTCATCTGGATCAAGTTCCAGCCAAGCAGAATTAAATGGCGCATTTGGTAGTTCGCCATGCAATCGATGGTTGTCTTTGGGACCAGGCGCTCCGAGTCCAGTTATGCCACAGTGGATCATGAAGGCGCCATAGTTTTCCAAATAATCACGTGTGAAAACAGGTTCATCAAACATTGATCGCATTGTCAGTTCGCGCCCATCGAAACCTGCGCGCCATATCTGCTGGCCTTGAAACGGCAAAACAATAATCTCTCCCCGGGCGTTTACTATGCGCAAAGCAGCCACGCCGCTATCGTATCGGAAAGTCGTGACGGAAAACGCGTCAAATTTGCAGAGTGGACGCTCTTTTTCTTTAAACATTGAATCGTAGAGGTCTATTCGCATGCTGCCTTACCGCATACGCTGACCGTTGCTTTCGTCAAAAACGAAGAGACTATCACGATGAATTATAATACCAACCGTGTCGCCCTGTTCACCGGCAAAGTCTTTTGGGGCTTTCACTGAAATTTGATCGTCACCCCAATCTACTGTTACGAGAGCATGATCCCCGATTAATTCGTTGGTGAAAATTTCTCCGGATAAAGTTCCCTCGGCGGATGCTGAAATGGAACAATCCTCTGGTCGGACGCCCATAATAGCTTTTTCCGCCTGCCCCGTAACCGAAGTTTGGATTGCAACACCATTGGTTATGAATTGACCTTCGTTAAGACTTCCATGCACTACGTTCATTGGCGGTGAGCCAATGAACTGGGCCACAAATAAATTTGCAGGATTGTTGTAAATCTCTGCCGGTGTCGCAAGTTGTTGCAAAACGCCTTTTTCAAGTATGGCAACTCGGTGTGCTAATGTCATTGCTTCGATCTGGTCATGGGTGACATAAATCGTTGTGATCCCCATGGATTTTTGCATGTGTTTAAGCTGCGCACGCATGTGCCCGCGAAGTTTAGCGTCAAGATTCGACAGCGGTTCGTCCATTAGGAACACAGATGGTTGCCGAATAATGGCGCGGGCAAGTGCCACGCGCTGGCGCTGACCACCTGAGAGCTCTCGCGGATAGCGAGCTAAAAGATCTTCTATCTGTACTTGTTTTGCGGCACTCAGAGTTGCTGCATCCATATCAGACTTGACCATTCCACGCACTTTCAGTGGAAAACTAATGTTATCTGCAACCGTTTTGTGTGGATAGAGCGCATAAGACTGAAAAACCATTGATATATCGCGGTACTTTGGCAGAACATCAGTCACATTTTCTTCGTCTATGTAGACCTGACCACCGGATGGCTTTTCTAAACCTGACAGGATGCGCAGAGCTGTAGTTTTTCCCGAACCAGAAGCGCCCAACAGCACGACAAACTCGCCTGGTTGTACTTCCAAATCAAAGTTTCTAAGCACCTTAACGTCGCCAAAACTTTTTTCCACATTCTCAAACCGGACGGCCGCTTGACGATCAAAACCTTGCATGTTTTTAGCCTTTCACTGCGCCCATAAGAACGCCTTTCGATATGAACCTTGTCAACAAAATTGCCATAATGATTACGGGTATGATCATGACGACGATTATCGCACACATCTCCCACCACAGAATACCCTTCTCGCCTGTATTTTTGGCTGCAACCATGATTGGCATTGTCTGAACCTTGACGGTAGCCAAGAACACAGCAAATAAATATTCGTTCCAGCATAACACAAGCGTTAACAGTGTTGTTGCTGCAAGACCCGGACGGGTTAAGGGCAAGACAATTTCCCAGAAAATGCGCAGGCGCGTGGCACCGTCAAGTTGGGCAGATTCTTCCAGTTCGATTGGCAGGTTTGTAAAAAAGTCATACATGAGCCAGACCACAATTGGCATATTAGCCACAGCATAGAGCAGAATTAGTGCTAAGTGTGTGTCCAGCATTCCAACGGCCTGAAACATTACATAGA
>JAFMEA010000092.1 GCA_017856985.1 Planktomarina sp. | reverse complement strand
ATAAGAGCCTTCCAAGCTTAAGGTGCGGGTTCGATTCCCGCTACCCGCTCCAAAAAAAATCATACCTTAATTATTTTTGTGAGAGCTTCCAAATTCTAGTAACCTCGGACACTACTGGTTGAACCTGCGTCTTTAATACAAAGATGTGTCAAATTAGCGCGCTGGGCTAATCACTTAGAATAATAGCTATGTCCTCTTGTTGGCGAAGTGTCACAGCTGTAAACCGCATTTGCTAGCAATGCGCGGGAATGGGGCACACCAAATCTAATGGTAGATATTCTAGAAGATCGACCTTCATCAAAAAAAGTTGGTGTTTTAAGGGCATTGGTCCCTTATTTTGCGCCCTATAAGTTTCTAGTAATTCTCGCTCTTTTGGCACTTGTAATTACTGCCACTGTGTCCCTGACCTTACCCGTAGCCGCGCGTAAGGTAATTGATGGCTTTAGCGCTGGTAACTATACTTTGTTAAATCAGTACTTTTTAGCGGCTGTCGGGATTGCGGCCATTTTTGCTTTGGGCACGGGGCTCCGCTATTATATTGTGACGCGACTGGGAGAGCGGGTAGTAGCGGATCTTCGATCAGCAATTTTTAGTCGTATGATAGGTATGTCTCCGGCTTATTATGAGGCTTTGATGACTGGTGAGGTGTTGAGTAGGATTACTACTGACACCACTCTTATATTGTCTGTAATAGGATCGTCAGCAAGTTGGCTGTTGCGAAACATGCTTATGATGTCTGGTGGGCTTGCAATGATGCTTTGGACCTCCCCAAAGCTCACTGGCCTTGTCCTTCTAATTGTCCCGTTAATTCTTGGACCAATCTTAATATTGGGTCGTCGCTTGCGTGGTCTTTCGCGCGAAAATCAGGATTGGATTGCTGCTTCGTCAGCCAAGGCCTCCGAGGGGCTACTGTCAGTGCAAACAGTTCAAGCTTTTACCCATGAAATTCGCACAGCACTTGAATTTTCTGAGGTTATCGAAAGAGCCTTTGATAGTGCAAAGGCAAGAATCAAAGTGCGCGCTTTAATTACTATGATTATAATATTTGTAGTGTTTTCTGGCGTGATGGGTGTTCTTTGGGTGGGAGCTATCGACGTACGCAGTGGGATAACGTCGGCGGGTGAGTTGGTTCAATTTGTAATTTACGCAACGATCGTGGCAAGTTCTACGGCAGCACTTTCAGAGTTGTGGGCGGAACTTCAAAGGGCTGCGGGTGCAACAGAGCGTTTGGTTGAACTACTCAACGCGGAAGACACCGTTGTCGATCCTGAAACACCCAAAGCTCCAATAGTTGGACCTATTAAGTTTGAGAATGTCAGTTTTTCTTTTCCAACTCGTCCAGATGTTTCAGCCCTCAATAAGGTCAGTTTTATTATTAACCCAGGAGAGACGGTTGCTTTAGTCGGCCCATCGGGTGCTGGTAAATCAACTATTATTCAAATGCTTCAAAGATTTTTTGATCCACAATTTGGAAAAATTAGTTTTGGAGATGTGGATTTGTCAGAAATGGACCGAAGTGCTTTTCGAAAATTTATGTCTATAGTTCCACAAGATCCTGTTATATTTGCCAGCTCTGCATATGATAATATTTTGTTCGGTCGCCCAGGAGCTGAGCGCAGTGAGGTTGTTCAAGCAGCAAAATCTGCAGCGGCACATGACTTTATATCAGAACTACCAAATGGATATGAAAGCTTTGTTGGTGAGCGAGGGGTCATGCTGTCTGGGGGCCAAAAACAACGCATTGCCATTGCACGCGCAATCCTACGAGATGCTCCTGTCCTTTTGCTTGATGAAGCCACGTCAGCCCTAGACAGTGAGAGTGAGGCCTTGGTGCAAAATGCCTTTGAGAGCCTTTCCAAGGATCGAACAACGTTAGTAGTGGCGCATCGGCTTGCGACTGTAAAAAATTCTGACCGTATCTTAGTTATGGAGCAAGGTCAGATAATAGCACAGGGTACACACTCAGAGTTGATTTCTCAGGGGGGTCTTTATTCACGGTTGGCACAGCTCCAATTTTCTGAAGATTTCAATTCTGAAAAGAAATTGAAAAAAATCGTTTAAGCATAAGGCTTGCGAAACTGTAAAAAACTGCTCATCGTGTTAAAAAGGCCACGGAAAGTGGAATTTGATTTGGTGATGGGAGATTAAATATGAGCTTTGCGACAAAGGCCGATGTGGATGCAGTTGGAAATGAAATGCCATGGGTGGAGCGCTCTGTTTCCAAAACGATGTATGAATTTATCAACTCTGTGGCTGAGCGTCATGGAAAACGGCCCGGTATCAGTTTTCAACTAACCTCTGGTCCGAAAGACAAAGCAGAAACTCTTAGTTGGCAAGAGTTTCGGGACAAATCTGTGCAAGCTGCAAATCTATTCCGTCAATTAGGAATAGGCGAAAAAGACGTCGTTGCTTATCTTTTGCCAATCTGTAACGAGGCAGCACTGACATTGATTGGTGGGAGTATAGCGGGTATCGCCAATCCGATTAATCCACTGCTCGAACCGGAACAGATTGCCGCCATTCTGCGTGAAACCAATGCCAAGGTCTTGGTTACCCTAACCGGTTTCCCAAAAACTGACTTAGCTCAACTTGCTGCGGATGCTGTGGCGGAGGCACCAAATGTAGAAACTGTTTTAGAAGTTGATCTTAACAGATATCTGTCACCTCCAAAGTCATGGATAGTCCCATTAATCCGCCCAAAAGTTAATGTAAATCATTCCGCCAGAGTAATGAACTTTAATATAGAACTTGATAAACACAATCTAAGTCTCAATTTTGATGATGCTGCTGATGACCGGGTAGCTGCGTATTTTCATACTGGGGGAACTACCGGTATGCCTAAGGTTGCGCAGCATAAATATTCTGGAATGGTCTATAACGGGTGGTTGGGTGATAGGCTACTTTTCAAGCCGGAAGATACAATAATTTGTCCTCTACCTTTGTTCCATGTGTTTGCCTGTCACGTGATTTTAATGGCCATGATTAGCTCTGGTGCCCACGTGGTATTCCCTACCCCCCAAGGATATCGCGGTGATGGGGTATTTGATAATTTTTGGAAACTGATAGAGCGTTGGAATGTATCTTTTATGATTACTGTACCCACAGCAATATCAGCGTTAATGCAGAGGCCAATTGATGCAGATGTGTCATCGCTTAGAACTGCCTTCTCTGGTTCAGCGCCATTGCCAGTGGAGTTATTTAAAAAGTTTGAAAAAGCCACAGGCGTTGAGATTGTTGAAGGTTATGGCCTTACAGAGGCAACTTGCCTTGTATCTTGTAATCCAGACCAAGGTCTAAAAAAAGTTGGCTCTGTAGGGCTACCTTTACCCCATACAAATGTAAAAATCTTAATGGATACGGCGGACGGTCCCAAGGAATGTAATCGTGACGAGATAGGCGAGATTTGTATTGAGAACCCAGGTGTTTATGCTGGTAATACATATACTGAATTGGCTAAAAACGATAACCTTTATCATTTTGAAACATACTTACGGACAGGTGATTTGGGAAGAATAGACGAGGACGGTTATCTGTGGATCACCGGTCGCGCCAAAGATCTAATAATTCGTGGTGGCCATAATATTGATCCTGCTGAAATAGAGGAGGCTTTAGCCGGTCATGAAGCGGTTGGGTTTGCTGGCGCAATTGGTCAACCTGATGCGCACGCAGGGGAAATACCATGTGCGTACGTCGAGCTAGTTGGTGGTGGGTCTGCCACACCAGAAGAATTAATTGAATTTGTTAATGCACGAGTAAGTGAGAAAGCTGCACAGGCAAAGTATATTGAGATCTTACCAGAATTACCAAAAACAGCTGTAGGTAAGGTCTTCAAACCAGCTTTACGAAAATCTGCTATTATTAGAATTTATAATGAATCTCTTGAGAGCGCTGGTGTTGATGCCCAAGTGCAATCAGTAATTGAAGATAAGCAGCGCGGCTTAGTGGCCCAAGTTTCTGGAACTGCTGATGATTCAGCTATATTAGAAGTTCTGGGTAGCTTCACTCGACCTTGGGATAGAATTTCTTGAGGATAAAAAATTGTACTAATGGGCCGTGTTAAATAATTTGTCCATTTAAGGTTTTGAAATTTGGACAAAGTTAGGTTGGGGACACTTATCGGAGCCCCTAGTTATCCGGTTTTGGTTGAGAAAACCTTGGTTTATTTGACCGAAAGTATGTCTGCTAACTTAATACTAACTTTATTCTATTCCTGGTGTGATGTATTGGAATGGAAAATAAACCCTATAAAATTTAAAAGTACTTGAGCTGCTAGAATTTGAGTGCTGTCAGATGGATCATAGGCTGGTGCAACTTCTACTAAATCGATACCAGCCACTTGGCCGCGTTTTGCCAGTCCTTGCAAGATTTCAATCACATCATAATATAGAAAACCACCATGGCTGGGCGTGCCGGTACCGGGTGCAATGGAAGGGCAGAAGGCATCAATATCGATTGTGACATAGTACCTGGCGCCTTTTGGTATGCGTTTCAGAACAGCATCAACGCCTAATTGGCGGACTTGGCGGACTGATAAAATATCAGACCCGCGGTTGCGTGCGTCATCGTAGCCCTCTTTGGCTGTGGAACTTACGTTTCTGATGCCTAGCTGTGTCATTCCGCTTACCCAAGGTTTTTCAATTGCCCGTCGCATTGGGTTCCCATGGCCCTGGGTCACTCCATGTCGCTCATCCACAAAATCCAAATGTGCATCAATTTGGACGATGTGAATGGGATCTTGATCAGAGAAAGCATTAATACACGGAATATTTATTGAGTGGTCACCGCCTATTACTATGGGCAATGCGCCTGCTGCTAAGATTCTACGTACGCCAAACTCAATATTTGAATGGCTCTCTTCTGTTTTGGTATGGATGATATCTGCGTCACCAATATCTACAATGCGTACATCTCCCGCGAGGTACGTTGCATCGTCTTCATGATCATAAGCGCCAGCATGCCCAAATGAAAAAAGAGTAGAGGCCTCTCGCACAGCTCGTGGTCCAAATCTTGCGCCGGGACGCCACTGTGTTCCAAAATCATAGGGGGCTCCCATCACAGCAACATCTGCGTCTATTGTATTCCAATCTTCAACATAAGGACGCTTTCCGAAGGTTGAAATCCCAACAAAAGGTAAATTTAATCGCCCATTGGCGTAGCCATGCTCTGACATTATTCTTTTCCACAATAAGATCTTTGGCCTTGATGTTGTGTCAAAGCTTTCTGAATGTCGACGATCAAATTCAGAATATTGGCAATCTTAGGGATTATAGCCTTAAAAGGCCTTCAAGCATGGAGTTGATGAGATAAATCAACTTAGGCTACTTGAGGCCTAATAATAATATAGGAATAGTTTAGTATTTATATTTTAACTCTTGCAGTTTCTAGGATGAGGGACTAGCAAGCTCGAACTTGGCGCGGGATGGAGCAGTCCGGTAGCTCGTCAGGCTCATAACCTGAAGGTCGTAGGTTCAAATCCTACTCCCGCAACCAAGTACCAAGTAAGCCCTTGTTCTTGCAAGGGCTTTTTATTACTCCTGCCTGAAAGTCGTTTGGTGTGATCAAAAATGGTCGTTTTTCCTTACGCCATTAAACACAACATTAATTGTTACATCAGTTAATTAGGGTTTTTGCCAAACCTTGGCCAATTTTTGGCACTCTGTTCTTTTTATCTAGATACTCATCAAGATCCATTTTTTTAAAATTCTCGCATAGTGTGGTATAGTCAGAATTAAAATAGTTTGCGCAATCAATAATAGAAGAGAATACTATTTGAAAAGTACTGCTTAAAAGTGGTTGGCTTCCAGGCCTAATTTTTTCTTCAAGTATGAAGCCAGAAGCTAGTAATTTATCAGCGTATTTCCAAAGATCAGTTGATCGCCATGGTGGTGGCGATAAGTTAACGGCTTGTAATAGAGAGTAACCACGTCTCAAGTCTGTACTCATTGCTGTGGATTGGCTATGGAGCAAACCACTTTAACCCTATCTATCATTATATAGTTTAAGACAGAGGGCGTTTTGACTTTGAGGAGTCATCGCTCATCTGTGGTTAGTTAAGCTCCCGCAACCAATGTTATTGCAAAGGCCGTCTCTTCTGAGGCGGCTTTTTGCAT
>JAFMEA010000091.1 GCA_017856985.1 Planktomarina sp. | reverse complement strand
ACGGCATCCCTAGGGGGTGGGGTGGCACTCGCCCCTAGTCGTTTACTGACCAAATCACTGACCTATATGCGCCCTATTGTGATGAACTGAGGTATGCTGTATCCAATAAAACATGGATGTTAGCAGTTATTCAGCGCAGTTCTAAGGAGCCATTACCTGTCGGGTGCACCATTAACATCAATAGGTAAGAAATAAGTAAAAATTATATTGATGGCTCCAAAGGATGTTTTAAGTGGTAAATCTGAAATGATTAACGAGAACGATGTTATTGTTTTCTAGGTCAACATCTAACTGTACTCAGATTTGGCTCGAACGAATGCGTGGGAATAAATTGAAAAGTAAAATTTGGACTATTTTTATAACACTGTTAATTTCAGGAATGAGTATTAATAGTCAAGCAAATGAAGTTCTCCATCAATCTAAACGCGTTCCAGCTGAATGGGAACCTCAAGAGGCGATTTGGATGCAATGGCCTGGTTTTTTGGAAAAAGATTATGAAATAACTTTTGCAAATATAGCTGATATAGTTTCTCGCTACGAAAAACTTCATATCCTTTACCATTCAGATCAGATTTATTCAGATGCACAAAAAGCAATAAGAGATGTAAAGGCAGATCCACAAAATAAAAATATTCATTGGCATGAAGTACCCAATGATAACGCTTGGATGAGAGACAACGGTCCTATTTATGTTCTAAATGGTCAAGAATTAAGGATTCAAAATTGGAATTTTAATGCTTGGGGTGGTGCTTTTGGGCATGATGTAACCTTTAATCTAGACAATACAGTCCCAGACAAAGTTGGCGAAATACTTAAAATGCCTGTTGATCAAATTGATATCGTACATGAAAGAGGTAACTTAGAATTTAATGGATCCGACACAGTATTATTAAATTGGAGCACCCTTGGTGATCCCAGTAGAAATTTGAACTATAAAAAACAGCAGGCAGAACGTGATCTGAAGGAGTACTTTGGTGTAACAAATGTTATTTTTATTGAAGGCATTCCAGATGGAGATCTTACCAAAGGACACATTGATGGTATTGCCCGGTTTATTGGACAAAGGACTGTAGTGGTCGTCCAATGTACAACTCAATCATTATGTCGACCCGATAGTATAGATGCGGAAATTTATGATAAAGCAGCAAAAATAATAATGGACGCAGGGTTCAATGTAATAAGAGAACCTATTGAGGGCTTTGTAAAACATAATGATATAATGTTTGATACTAATTATATGAACTGGCTAGTTGGAAACGGCTTTGTAATCATACCTAGTTTTGGTAATCCAGACACAGATTTTTCAGCAAAATTACGTGTAGAGAGCTATTTTCCTGATCGCGATGTATATCTAATTGAGATGTTAAGCTCTTGGGCAGCTGGTGGTGGAGTGCACTGCCATACAAATGATCAACCTGCCTTCTAAATATCCAAATAAACCTCTTTAATTTATACAAATCATTAAAAAGACAGCGAAATTCTAGGGGTGACCCCTCAGCGACCTAGTGCAAACCCTGCTCGACTTTAGCGTTCACTTCTTGCACCCCACATTTGAAATGCTTGTAAGGTATCACCACAAAGCTCTAGTGAGAGATTTCTCATTAGATGTACTGGCGATCCACCTCCACCTTTCCTAGATTTTCCTTGTGCAACAGTGAGGCATAATTCCGTATCACCGGTCAGATAAATTCTACCGTTGTTATCCCATTCAAATTTCTGAAGTTCCACATCCTGGCATTCGCTTAGTCGCAATGATGCTGATGCAGTATTTGAGTCCGCCTCCATACAAACATCAAAGGCAGGTAAAAGAAATTGGCCCTTATCTAACTTAAACAAGTTAAAACCCTGATCAACTGCAATGCTACCTTGATATGAGTAACAGGTATGGACCTGAAGTCCGGAATTTATTTTTGCTTTAGATTTATGACCCCTTATGTCTATACAGAAACCCCGTGGGTCATCCATCTGGTCCAGAGAATAAATTTCTACAAAATTACCTGTCACAATATTAGGGATTAAAAAAATAAGGTAGAAAAGAAAAGTTAGTTTTCTCATTATAAGCTCATCTATTACGGACAGGTTTTGGGCTTGTAACCAAATAACTAATCCCCGTTCTTTTTTCTATTTTCCATACCTTTGTTACATTACAATTTCATATAGTGAGTATTGTACAGACTTTGTTTTAGCAGATGTGCGGTTATCACAAAGTCACAAACTAGGATCAAGTTATCTCATAAAGTACCTAAATCTTAAATTGCAAGTGTTATGATATATCATTACATATAAGTGATGAACCCAATTTGTATAAAGTTAGCTAATGAAAAATAATCTAGGTAAAACGAAATTACCAATTCGTCATAGACGCACAGACAGCTTAAGAGACTTTGATAGGTTACCACGCCAGTTGAGAGAGTGGCTAAGGAATGCTATCTTGCCTTGGAGCCCTAAATCCGTGCGGCGTGTTTATCACAGGGCTTTTTCTAATACTGGAAATATTGATACAGCCCTGGCAGAACTTGAGCGAATTCAAGAACGGCAACTTGCGAAAGACGCGCAGCATTAGCATTAAGAGCGTCTTTACTGTAGCTCGCCTAAAAGTAAACCTAAAATTATGTGAACAAAGCTACTACTAGGAACAACAGCCACTTGTACACTGTGACCTATAAATAGGCTGAAGATCGCTGTCTGTTACGGGTAACTCACCAGTCAAAGTCATACTGGGTATTTGCAGCGCATGGGAAAGGCGGGATACTTCATTTGTCGACATCTTGGCTGTCTCTGATGTTTCAATCTTAGCCAACTGTCGCTCTGTTATACCCACTTGTTTGGCTAGCTTTGGCCGTCCTATCTTACGTGCCTTCCGTATTTCCTTTAACCGCCCTGTCTTAATTTCAACATGTAGCATTTGTAATCTTTCCAATAACATCTCTTTTAAACTAAGCTTTGAGTATCATATTTCTATTTGATACTCCATCCACTAATCGTCCAAACTGTAGAACTTATGCCATCGAGTAACCCTCTCATATTCACCATAAACTAATTTAAAAACCAACACTTAAGCATGTATATTAATCCACTCATGTAGATTTGAAAGTGGCACTTAAATGCTTAAATTATAATTACTTGATTATTTTAACATTTTAACTAGGCTTCTAATACTACACCTGCAAAAATTTAAAAAATTTCAATACTACAATGTCTTAAAAAAGACGGGAGGAATGAAATGTCAATAAATTTAAGTGGTGGTTGCGACCACATAACAACTAAATCTGTAAACAATCCAATTGATAACCATACGTGTCATTGTTCTGTGTGTAAGAGCGTTACCGGACAAGCTACGACCCACGTAGCTTTTTTTAATCATGGTGATTTGACAGTTGCCAATCCAGAGAAAATGAACCGGCAGCCTTTTAATGCTAGTAATCCAGGAGGCCCCTTGGAGCTATGCACGTGCTCTGATTGCGGGGCACCCGTAATGTTGGATGATAAAATGGGTCGTATCAGGGCTGTAGTCCCAAATATTATGGGTTACGATGCTAGTTTTCCTGCAGCCACTTACCACGCTTTTTATGATCCGAGTGCCGGAGTGCCGAAACCAGACGATGGACGACCTGTGTGTGAAGGCCTTCGTTCTGACTTCGTTTGGCCGCCAGAAAAGTAAATAACGTTTTTTCTAGCAGTTGATCTCGGTATGTCGATTGCTAGACATGACGCCTGGCACTATTGCCAAAAATAGATAGGTGAAATCAACTTAAAGACTATTAGCTTTGTAGTTGTTAAGATTGGAAGCTTTTAAAACTTCCAACAATAGTTAGTACTAGAAAAAAGGTTGCGGCTACGCAGACTATTGATGGGCCAGCTGGAGTATCTAAAACAAAGGCGGCCCTAAGGCCTACTACAGCAGAGACCGCGCCTATTATACCAGCTAATATTGCCATGGTTTCAGGTGTGCGCGCAAGAGTTCGAGCAGCCGCAGCTGGAATGATTAGCATTGCGACTATGAGTAAAACACCAACGACTTTGATAGCGACAGCCACGATTAGCCCTAATAAAAGTGTTATAAGAAGTTTCTCTCGTTTTGGATTAAATCCACTAGCATAACTAAAATCTTCGTTCAAAGTTACCGTCAGAAGAGGTGACCAGCGCCAAACCACAAGTATTAATACCAACAATGCACCCCCCCAAATTATAAAAAGATCGAGACGTGAGACCGCCAAAATATCTCCAAACAAATAAGCCATTAGATCAATACGAATACCTGAGAGGAATGAAACAACGACTAGCCCGACTGCCAGTGAGGAGTGAGCTAATACACCCAAAAGAGTGTCAATTGCATACCCACGTTCTGAAAGGAGGTTCACCATCCAGGCTATAAGTAACGCCACAACTAAAGCACCCGCAAAGATTGAAACCTGTAACATCAGCGAAAGAGCCACGCCAAGTATCGCGGCATGAGATATGGTCTCTCCAAAATAGGCCATCCGGCGCCAAACCACAAAACAGCCCAGTGGACCCGCAGCAAAGGCCAATCCAATTCCTGCCAAGCCAGCACGTATCATAAAATCATCTAACATTATTGATCCGCATGCGATTTACTTATGTCATGGTCATGGTCATGGTCATGGTCATGACGATGCTGATATAATGCAAGAGTTCTCTCTGCCACCATCCCAAATAGCTGTTTATATTCTGGGGCGGACGCAACAACTTCGGGGGTCCCCGCGCAACATACATGACCGTTAAGACAGATAACACGATCCGAAGCGCTCATCACAACATGTAAATCGTGACTAATCATCAATACAGCACATCCGGTATTCTGGCGCGCATCCTCCACAAGACGATAAAAGGCGGCAGATCCTGGTTGATCGAGCCCCTGCGTTGCCTCATCCAACAGTAGTATTTCTGGCGTATTAATTAGCGCTCTAGCAAGAAGTACCCGTTGGAACTGTCCACCTGAAAGTTGTGACATCTGTTGCGTCATTATTGATGAAACACCAACCTCCTCTAGAGCCATAATAGCGGATTTATCGCCTCCCTTATGGGTCAACTGCATAAACCGTTTCACAGTCATCGGGAGACTTGAATTAAAATTTAATCTCTGAGGCACGTATCCAATTTTTATATCAGGCTTTAGTTTCACTACTCCTTCAGCAGGTGATGTTGCCCCTATGATTGCTCTGAGAAGACTAGTTTTTCCCGATCCATTAGGTCCTACGACGGTCACGATCTCACCAGGTTCTATTTTGAGATCAACTTTACTCAAAGCTATTCTAGACCCATAGATTACGCTAAGGTTTTTGACTTCAATTAAACTCACACCTACGCCATTTCCGCACAAGAGTTGCACACGCCTTTTGCCTCAAGGGTGGTCTGTTCAATTTCAAACCCAGTAGCACTAGCGGTTGCTGAAAGATCGAAACTAGACGAGGGTGATTGAGCCTCCACCACTGTGTCGCACTTCCTACAAATCATGAAGGCTGGGGAATGCAAGATATCAGGAAGTGCACAGGCAACAAAGGCATTTAATCGTTCTATCTTGTGCGCAAATCCATGCTCAACAAGAAAACTTAACGCACGGTAGGCCACCGGTGGCTGGGAACCAAGTCCAGCTTCACGCAATAAGTCGAGGACTGCATAGGCGCCTAGTGCACGATGCTCCTCAAGCAGTATCTCCAGCACCTTGCGGCGCAAGGGCGTAAATTGAAGGTTACATCTGTCGCAGTAAGCTTCAGCAGCCTTTATTGCTTTCTCTAAGCATAAACCATGGTCATGCTTTTCAAAGCCAACTGATTTTGAAGTTTCTGATGCCATACCTACAACCTAACTTGTAATGTTATAATATATCATTTATGTTAACGTAATAGAAATTTATAGCAAGGTATTATCAATGTCCAGAAAACTATTCTCAATATCAGCAGTAGCAACATTGTTAGGCAGCAGCGCAATAGCCGACGTGCCAAACGTATCAGTAGACATTGCGCCATTACATTCATTAGTTGCCAGTGTTATGAATGGGGTCGGAGTTCCTAACCTTATAATTCCGCCTGGCTCCTCCCCTCATGACCATCAGTTGCGCCCGTCCGAAGCTAAGGCAATGCAGGATGCTAATATCGTATTCTGGATGGGTGAAGAACTCACGCCTTGGATGGAAAATGCTGTTAAGACCCTCTCAAGC
>JAFMEA010000090.1 GCA_017856985.1 Planktomarina sp. | reverse complement strand
TAATGCCAAATACTCCTAAAAAATATAAAGGATTTTCAAAGTTACCTGAAGCGGTTCAACAAAAGATGGACCCTAAAGCGGCTATGAAATACATGGAAGGTGGCGCGGTTCAACCGGGGTCAAAACGTCCACCTAAACGTCCCAATGCTATGGATGGACGCCGCAAGGGTGATATTAAAACAGAAGAGCTTTTAGCTGGTATGACAATGGCGGAGATAAATGCTGCCATTGATTCTAGTAAGAACCCAAAGAAAAAGTCTCCTTCAAAAGCTACAGTTCGCCCATCTAAATCTACAGGAGCGTTAGCAGAGTTCGTTAAAAACTCTGCAAAGTATGGGGTATTAGGTGGTTCAGCCGCGACGGCAGGCAGAGCAGCTAAGAAGGTGCTTGGCATGAAGTATGGTGGTGAAGCTCGTGTTCGCGGAATGTCTCGTGGTGGTGGTGCCGCTGTATCAGGTACTAAATTTACAGGATGTAAATAATGGCAAATATCGTCATCAAAATTGATATGGAAGAGTTGTCTTCTGGCATTAACCAAGTTGTTGATGACGATTACGAAGACGATTTTGCTTGCCCTCTTGTGACTCACGATCAGGAAACAAATGAGGATCATAAACAATATGCTATGGATGAGTTTTCATATGGCCCATCTCCAAAAAACTGGGAAAAGAAACCAGAGAAGTGTGGAATTTGTGAATACTACAACATCCGTAGCGAAATGATAGACTGCATTGAGCAGGGCATGGGTGATTCATCTGGTGTGGGATATTGCACAAAACTTGACTTTGTTTGCTCCGCCGAGAATACATGCAATGCGTATGAGGCAGGCGGTCCTATGACAGATTACGATGATATTGATGAGATGGAGCCTTTAGAGGGCGGATCGAAGGATATTTTTTAATGAAGTTGGGGCGAGGGATATCCGATGGGACAACTCCCAGCCCATTGGTGCAGACGCTCCTTTTGCGCAACTGCTCCGTAATGGTTGAGCGACCTTCGCTCCAACACCTAAAAAGGAAGTAATATGGCTATTGAACGAGATGCAGGTCCGGGCGGAATGATGAACGGTCAGATGCCAATTCAGGGTGAGGACATTTTAATAGAGCAGCTTGGTCAATCTCCCGGCATTTATGAGTTTGATGATGGGTCTGCCATTGTTGGTGAATACACTGAGATGGAAGAAACTCAGGCGATTGCGTTTGACTCAAACCTAGCAGAATTTATGGATGACTCTGATCTTGGTCAGATTTCATCTACTTTGACTGGTAATATTGATGATGACTTTTCATCTCGCCAAGACTGGGAAGACACCTACAAGCAAGGCTTAGAGTTTCTTGGCATGAAGTATGAAGAGCGTGTTGAGCCATTTGAAGGTTCATCTGGCGTTATTCACCCGTTGCTTGCTGAGAGTGTAACGCAGTTTCAAGCGCAAGCGTATCGTGAGATGTTGCCTGCGAGTGGCCCAATTAGAACACAAGTTGTTGGTGCGCAGAACGAAATGCTTACAAAGCAGGCAGAGCGCGTCAAAGACTACATGAACTATATGATTACCTACGAGATGGAAGAGTATGATCCTGAAATGGATCAGATGTTATTCTATCTTCCAGTCATTGGTTCCACGTTTAAGAAAGTTTACTTTGACCCGCTAAAAGGTCGTGCGGTTAGCCAGTTTGTTCATGCTGAAGATTTAGTTGTGCCTTATGGTGCAGTTGACTTGGCGACAAGCCCACGTATTACGCACGTAATTAAGATGGATTCAAATGAGGTTCGCAAGTTGCAGCTTGCAGGCTTCTATCTCGATGTTGACTTGCCAATGAATGGTGAAGCTGGCGAAAACATGAGCGAAGTCCAAGAGACTATCAATGAAATTCAAGGCGTACATCCAAGCAATGCTTCAGTAGAGCTAACGCTATATGAAATTCATACAGACTTGGATTTGCCCGGTTTTGAGGACATGGATCAGGAAGGATCACCAAGTGGTTTGAAACTTCCTTATATTGTAACGGTTATTGAGAACACAGGTCAGATTCTTGCGATTCGTCGCAACTATTCTGAGTCTGATCCCATGATGAAGCGGAAGCAGTATTTCGTTCACTACAAGTTTTTGCCGGGTCTTGGTTTTTATGGCCTTGGTTTGACTCACATGATTGGCGGGTTGGCACAAGCGTCCACCTCTATACTGCGCCAACTTATTGATGCGGGTACACTCTCTAACTTGCCTGCAGGTTTCAAGGCTCGTGGAGCGCGTATCCGCGACGAGGACAGCGCAATACAACCGGGTGAGTTCCGCGACATTGATGTTGCAGGAACGGATATTAGAAGCTCCTTGATGCCCCTTCCCTTCAAGGAGCCTTCTGGTACCCTTTATAACCTTCTAGGCACTCTCGTGGACGCAGGACGCCGCTTTGCGGCTATGGCTGATATGAAGATTGGTGAAATGGGTGGAGACACGCCTGTAGGCACTACAATGGCGATTATGGAGCGCGGCACGAAGGTGATGTCTGCAATTCACAAGCGCATGCATTATTCGCAAAAAATCGAGTTCAAACTTCTATCAAAAGTGTTCTCTGAAACAATTCAGATGTACCCTTACATGCCATCTACAGAGTTTGGACCCGAAGTCTTTGCGCAGGACTTTGATGCAAGAGTCGATGTACTCCCCGTAAGTGACCCTAACATCTTCTCTATGGCCCAGCGCATTGCTCTTGCGCAAACCCAATTGCAGCTTGTTCAATCTAATCCACAGATTCACGGTGGGCCTCAAGGATTGTACCAAGCGTACCGTAAGATGTACGAAGCCTTGGGTGTTAATAACATCGACGCGATCTTACCACCCCCACCACAGCCTATGCCTATGAATGCTGCGATGGAGAATAAGATTGCGTTGACTGGCGGCATGCCGCAGGCATTCCCGCCGCAAGACCACAAGGCACATATCGAAACTCACTTGGCAATTATGTCTACGCCTGTTGTTCAAATGAACCCGCAGGCTATGGCAACGCTTCAGGGGCATATTCAGGAACACATTGGTATGCTTGCTGAAGCACAGGCACAACAAATAGTTATGGAACAAGCAGGACCAGAGGTTCAGCAGAATCCAGAAGCTATGCAGATGCTACAGCCTGCGATAGAGCGTCAAGCGGCTATACTGATTGCGGACCTTACAGAAGAGTTTACGCAGTCTGTTGAGCCAATGCCTCAAGGCGAAGACCCGCTTGTTGCGATCAGGCAACAGGAATTGCAGTTAAAAGCGGCAGATATGCAGCGTAAGTCTTCAGAATTTGATGCGAAGCAAGAGCTTGAGCGTGAGCGCGAAATGATGGACTCGCGATTAGCTGAAGAACGTCTGAATCTACAGCAAGATGCTTTAGAGGACAAAACACGAGTCGCAGAGGATAGAATTCAAACTCAACGCGACATTGCGACTCTCAATGCACAAATGAAGGGGGTTCAGTAATGACCAGTAGTGTACGCGCAAAAATGATGGAAGTTGAGAAGGAGAAGAAAATTGCCACTCGACAAAGGGAAGAGTCAAGCGACAATAAGCTCCAACATCAAAAAGCTAGTGTCGGAGGGGTATCCGCGAAAGCAAGCAGTGGCGATAGCATTGGCGGAGTCGAAAAAGTCAGGGCGCGGACGGAAAAAGGCCACTTCGTCAAAGACGACCCCAGCACCCCAGAAAACGAAGCGTGGGTCGAAAAACCCCAAAAAGCCTCTGCAAAGAAAAAAGCCCCAGCCAAAAAGAAAGCCGCTAAAAAAAGCTAATGGCGGTACGGTTAGCAGGTTTAGCGCAATAGCAAGACCCCAAAGATTTCAGGGTGTTTTCTAAACCTGTGGGATAAATACTTGTGTTTCCCGATAGATCGTATAAAGTTCTAGTGGGAGACACACATGGACGCACTACATCTAGCCGATCACCTCTATAAAAAGTTACGCCAACGCCGTGAAGACATACAGGTGTCTTTAGGGACTGGTAACATTGGTTCTTTTGATGAGTACAAATATGCCGTTGGGCAGATCAAAGGCTTGACGTTCATGGAAGATGAAATCAGATCAGCAATGAAGGCGATTGAGTACGCGGATGACTAAAAAACTGTATGTGCCCGAACATGTGGCAAGAAAAGTAAACAAACCTGCAGGTATGGAAGACCTTCCAAAGCCTGTAAAAACAGCTTTTGGTAAAGATAAGTCTGAAAGTAAGAATGAAAATGATCCATCAGAAATGGATTCATCAGCATTAGAGCGATTACCGCAACCTACTGGGTATCGCATGCTTATCATTCCTTATTATCCAAGTGAGAAAACCAAGGGCGGATTGTATGTTCCAGATCAAATTCGTGACCGTGAAGCGTTTGCAACGGTTGCTGCTTATGTTGTTAAACTAGGTCCAGACGCATACCAAGACTCCCAGAAATTCCCAACAGGACGCTGGTGTTCTGAAAAAGATTGGGTTCTTATAGGAAGATATGCTGGAAATAGGTTTAAAGTGGAAGGACTTGAGGTTCGTATTATAAATGACGACAATATTATAGCCACAATCCTTGACCCGAAAGACATTTCATATGTATAGTGCAAACAAAGGAGACAGGTTTCATGCAGGCTGAAGCTCAAGAACAAGAATTTGAAGAAACAACATCTGTAGAGTTAGATGACGACTCTGATGAGGTTATTGAAACGGCTTCCGATGATGAAAAAACCCGAACAAATGTTCAGGATGATGATGAACTTGACCAGTATAGCGAGAATGTTCAAAAGCGTATTCGTAAGCTAACTGCCGCTCGCCGTCAGGCTGAAGAAGAGGCTTCTGCCGCAGTTCAGTATATTCAGCAAGTCCAAGCTCAAAACGAAGAATACAAAAAGCGTCTATCCACGGTAAACACTGGATATATGTCTGAGTATGAGGGTCGTATCTCTTCTCAAGAGATTCAAGCAAAACGTGCTTTGACAGAAGCATATGAGGCTGGAGACTATGATAAAGTAGCAGATGCACAGCAAGCTATTTCTCAAATTGCTATAGAAAAAGAACGTCTTCGTGTTCAAAAAGGTCGATCACAGGCTCAAGCTGCTCGACAACAGCAAGTTCCACAGCAGCAGCAACCACAGCCACGCCAACAACAGCGTGACCCGAAACTAGAGTCATGGATTGGTAAGAATAAGTGGTTTGGTCAAGATAAAGTTATGACAGGTGCGGCTCGTGCAATTCACGAAGCACTTGTTGCTGAAGAAGGATATGATCCGACTTCAGATGAGTATTATGCAGAAATCGACAAGCGTATGCGTCGAGAAATGCCTCAAAAGTTTCAGGGTGATAAGAAGAACGTCCAGTCTGTCACACCTGCTGGGAGCGGTAATCGTTCCCTAAAAAGCGGACGGAAAAAGCAAGTGGAGCTTAATCCCGGTCAAGTGCGCTTGGCTGAAAGATTAGGAGTGCCCTTGGATAAATATGCTGCTCAAGTAGCTAAACTTGAAAATCGGAGAGACTGATATGGCAGATCGTACCTCACGCGATACACAAACGCGGGAGCGCCAAGAGCGCAAAGTTTGGAGGCCCGGCTCTGCTTTAAAAGCCCCAGAACCCCCTTTGGGGTATAAACATCGCTGGATTCGTGAATCCGTGATGGAGTTTGACGACAAAACCAACGTCCACAAGCGGCGGCAAGAAGGATACGACCTCGTTCGTGCCGAGGAATATCCAGAATACTCAGGTCCAGTTGTAGACGAGGGGCGCAACGCAGGCACTATTGGTGTCGGCGGTTTAGTTCTTGCTCGAATCCCCGTCGAGTTGGCAGATCAACGTAATCATCACTACCAAGGCGTTACACATAACCAAATGGAAGCTGTTGATCGCGATTGGATGCGCGAAAATAACCCCGCGATGCCTAAATTAGCACCGCAGCGTAAATCCTCTGTGAGTTTCGGCTCACGAATCAAATCTGATGGAGAATAAGGATGTCTAACTACGACGCACCTTTTGGCCTTCGTCCTGCTCGTACAAGTATAAGCTCTCAACAGCAAAACCGTTATCGAATTGCTGCAAACTACAACACCTCGATTTTTCAAGGTGATCTAGTTGCAATGGTAACTGGTGGCGGTATTGAGAGAGTTGCGGCAGGCGGTTCAGGACTTATTCTAGGCGTTTTTAACGGCTGTGAATATACTGATCCAACTACAGGAAAGCCAACATTTTCAAACTATTATCCAGCAAGCACAAATGCGGCTGATATCATGGCTAACGT
>JAFMEA010000089.1 GCA_017856985.1 Planktomarina sp. | reverse complement strand
TAGGGGTTGTCGGCGGCGGCACGATGGGTGCTGGCATAACCGTTGCCGCGTTGGACAGCGGGCTGCCCGTTACAATGATCGAACGAGACGCTGAGAGCCTTGCACGAGGGCGAAAAAATGTTGAGAAAGTCTATGACCGACTAGTTGCAAAAGGACGTAAAACCAAAGATCAAAAGGCAGCCGTCATGGCGCTATATACTGCCTCGACAGACTACGGCGATCTGTCAGATGTGGACATGGTTATAGAGGCTGTATTTGAGAGACTTGATGTCAAGCGCGAGGTGTTTGCAAAATTAGATGAAGTCATCAAGCCCAGCGCAGTCCTCGCCTCCAATACCAGTTACATTGACATTGACCTTATATCTAGCGCGACCTCGCGACCCAGTCAGGTAATTGGCTTACATTTCTTCAGCCCAGCAAACATCATGAAACTCCTTGAAATTGTAGTCCCGAGCAGCGCTGCAGATGACGTTGTGGCAACTGGGTTTGCATTGGCTAAACGGATGCGCAAGGTACCAGTCCGCGCAGGGAATTCAGGTGGTTTTATTGGCAATCGGATACTTGGCAAGTATGGCGTTTGCGCCGCACATATGATGGAGGATGGGGCTTCACCATATGACATTGATGCGGCGATATTTGAGTTTGGCTATCCAATGGGCATTCACGCCATGTATGATTTGGCAGGCTTGGATATTGGCTGGGATAATAGAAAAGCAGCAGCCCCAAATCGCAATCCCAAAGAACGTTATGTAGCCATCGCAGATCGGATCTGTGAAAACGGTTGGTTTGGCCAAAAAACTGGGCGCGGTTTCTATTTATATCCTGACGGAGCTCGAATTGGCACGCCAGACCCCGAAGTATTAAAAATTATTCAGGGGGAACGCGAGCGAAAGGGCCTCTCACCACGCAAGTTTAGTAAGCAAGAAATAATTGAACGCTACCTCGCGGCGATGGTAAACGAGGGTTGTGAAGTTTTGCGTGAGGGTGTCGCCCTAAAGCCGTCAGACATAGATGTAACATCAATTTTTGGTTATGGGTTTCCCCGTTATCGAGGTGGTCCAATGAAATATGCAGATATGTATGGGCTCGATAAAATGCTATCAAATATCCAGGCATACGAACAAGAAGATCCAATATTTTGGAAACCATCTCCACTATTGGTTGAATTAGTTGAGACTGGTAGAAATTTTGATGATTTAAATAAGATGTAAGAAAATTGATCCCAGTTTAACCCAGTGGCATGGCAAGCTCAGCAAGACGTTGTAAAACTAAATCACTACACATTTATTTAGGATACAAATAATTTGGCATTCACTGGTAATTTAAAAGCTATTGGCTTTTGTTTGATTGCGATCATGTTATTTGATTTGATGGCCGTACAAGTTCGCTACTTATCCCAATATTTTTCTGTCCAAGAGCTCTCCGTTTACAGAAATATTTTAGGAGTACTGCCCTCTATAGTACTCCTCATTTACAATAAAGAATTCACTCTAAAGCTGGAAAGTTACAAAATTCCACAGTGGAGGCTTGCCCTGGTTCGCGGGCTTTTTGTTGCGGTTGCGCAGTACCTATTTTACACTGCCCTTACAAACTTAGAGCTAGCCACGGTATCTGCGCTATCACAAACCAATGCCCTATTTGTAGTTATTCTGGCAGTTCTTATGTATAGAGAAGTCGTAAAATTTTGGCGATGGCTGGCCGTGTTTTTGGGATTTTTTGGTGCCCTCATGATCATCGGTCCAGGCTCGGATAGCTTTAGCCTAAGTGGGCTTTTTCCCATAGGTGCCGCATTCTGCTATGCCTTCTCAATGGTTACCTTGCGAAGCTTTGATAAATCCACCTCAAATTCAATTCTGTATCTCTACTCTGCGGTCGCTGCAGCATTTGGTGCAATCATTTATGCACTGATCACAATCGAGTTTTCCTCAATCACAAATTACAGCCACCTGATCATTTTAGTTACTATGTCCATGTGCGGTGGCTTTGGTGTAGTTTTCTTAATGGTAGCATACAGGTCAGCCCCCGCCGCCGTATTAGCGCCATTTAGTTTCTTTGGTATTTTAAATGCCTTCGCATTAGGTTGGATACTTTTTGGGGAAGCACCTATTGATGACCTGTTTCCAGGCGCACTACTTATTATTGGATCAGGGTTAATCATTATTTGGCGCGAGCAACATTCCAAAGTTTAAGTTTGAAAGCAAAGTGTTTTAATTAAATCCATTGCGATAAAATCAGCGACAAGACTTGGTTAGATCAAATATTCTATGCTTGAAGTTTGATGAATATTAATTGCTATGGTGCACAGGTTAAATTTTAATCACGCTTTCAATATTGTAAGGAAGGGCGGGTTTCCTTGTTAAAAAAGTTTTCACCCGCAACTCAAGGTGCCATATTACTTGTGTCCGGAATATCCATTTTTGGTTTTTCAGACAATCTAACTTTGCTTGTGTCTGACCAAGTGAGTGTAGGGCAATTCCACTTCAGCCGGTCACTAATTGCAATGTTTATGGTCTTCGGCCTTGGGAAACTATTTGGACTTTCGGTAATACCCCAATACTGGAAACCAATTCTGATACGAACGTTCTTTATGGTTACGTCAATGCTTCTTTATTTTGGCGTAATGCCAATGATGCCCATAGCGGAAGCAGGCGCAGGTCTCTTCACTTCCCCAATTTTTGTTCTAGTTTTTTCAGCAATTTTTTTTAAAGAGCACATTGGCAGGAGACGGGTGATTGCTGTGATAATTGGCAGTTGTGGGGTGTTACTAGTCTTGCAGCCAGGTGGTGATGGGTTTTCTATTTTCCAAATCATGCCCATAATGGCTGGTGCTTGCTACGCCTTGGGCTCAATCATTACCTACCGCTATTTGCGGGACGAGAGCTCTCTGGCTATTCTGATGAGCTTTATTATCAGCATCGGCTTATGCGGCGCTTTAATTACCACATTTTTAACCATATTTCCTGTTGGACCAGATTTAATTAAGCGGGCTCCATTCCTTTTTCAGGCCTGGCAGAGCGTAGATACTATGTTCTGGCTCTGGATGGCCGTAATTGCTGCGGGCGCATCGGCCGCTTTATCTTTGATGACCCGCGCCTATCAATTAACTCAAACAAGTTATGCCGCAATTTACGAATATGCCTATCTAATTTCTGTTGGACTTTTCAGTTGGTTGTTTTGGGGTATCGTACCTAATAATCTAAGTATTTTAGGCATTATTCTCATTATTTTTTCTGGGATCTTCATTGTTTTAGCGCAGCAACAACGCATTGAAGATTGAGCGATAAAGCTCAAAAAAATATTATAACTAGCCAAGGCGTCAGCTCATTTTTTTCTGAATCCACTTTTAGAATTACAAATGCAACCAAATGCAGTATTCTGCTATGGGATGAAACAAAGAAACTATCAAACCAACTGCCTGCGGGAAGGATCTTTTGCTGGAAGAGCTATAGCTCAGGCCTTAGTAGTTGCGCTTGCCACTTTTTTTGTTTTGTCGCTGGCAGCACCTGCAGCGGCACAGGTCGAAACACTGTTTGATACTAGTGACGACCCAAGCATCACAGTAAAGACTTTTACGTCATCAAAGACAACGCATAAGACGTCTGAAAATGGCCCTTGGGCAACAGGCAGCAATACCTTCAATTACGTCGCAGTTAAAATGACTATTGAAGACACAGGCGCCGCTACCCAAAATTATACTTTTGGTCAAACATCAAACTCTCAGAACATAGATACTGTCATGATAGTCTATAATGGAGAATTTGATCCATTGAATCCAAATCCAGGAAGCACCAATGCAACATTAAATCCAAATGTTTTTGGTGGTAAGATCGCTTTCAACGATGATGGTGGTGTTAGTCCGGCAGGAGCCTGTGGCAACGCCAATTACTGCCCCGTTGTATCAGCGAACCTAGCAGGCAAAAGAGATATTATTCTTGTTATCTCAACATATAACAAAGGCCAATTGCTGACACTGCCCCAATCATTTTATGCTGATGGTCCGAGGGCAGTTTCATTCAGCGCAGCCGGATCGCCAAATGAACCCACAGGCCTGAGCGCAACGCCCGGAGATACACAGGTCACTGTTGCCTTCACAACCCCGTCTAGCGACGGTGGAAATGCTATTTCAAATTACCAATACTCCACAGACGGGGGGACAAGTTGGACTGCTCGCAGCCCAACTGCCACATCCAGCCCCGTCACAATCACTGGCCTCACGAACGGGACTGCCTACTCAATAGGGCTGCGCGCAGTTAATTCAGTTGGCCAAGGCACGCCTTCAGCAAATGTGACTGCAACCCCCTTTGGTCCACCAGATGCGCCTACTAACCTGAGCGCAACGCCTGCGGATACCCAAATATCTGTCGCATTCACTCCACCATCAAACAACGGTGGGTCCGTTATTACTAACTATGAATACAGCACAGACGGGGGAGCAAGTTGGGCAGCATTTAGTCCCACTGACGCCAGTAGTCCTGTTGTAATTACTGGCCTTACAAATGGGACCACATACGCCATTGGGCTGCGCGCTGTTAATGCTGCGGGCTCAGGCACGGCCGCTGCTATTGTATCATCAATTGCAGCTGATACACCCAACGCACCTACCGGTCTGAGCGCGACGGCGAGTGATGCCCAAGTGTCTGTTGCCTTCACTCCACCATCGAACAACGGCGGGTCCACTATTACCAACTATGAATACAGTACGGATGGTGGAACAAGTTGGTCGGTATTTAATCCCACTAACGCCAGTAGCCCTGCTGTAATTACTGGCCTCACGAACGGGACTACTTACGCCCTTGGGCTACGCGCCATAAATGCTGCGGGCTCAGGCACGGCTTCTGCCAACGTGATTTCAACCCCCCTGGCAATACCCAATGCGCCTACGGGCCTGAGCGCCACGGTGGGCGATACCCAGGTAACTGTCACATTCACTCCATCATCGAGTAACGGTGGGGCGACTATTACTAACCACGAGTATACCACAGACGGGGGAACAAGTTGGACTGCATTTGCCCCAGCGGATACAGCCAGTCCCGTCACAATCACTGGTCTGGTGGCGGGGACTTCCTACTCAATCGGGCTGCGCGCAGTCAATTCAGTTGGCCAAGGTACGCCGTCAGCAAATGTGACGGCAAGCCCAAAGACCATACCCGGTGCGCCTACGGGCCTGAGCGCAACACCAGGTAATACTCAAGTATCTATAGCCTTCACTCCGCCATCCAGTGATGGTGGAAGTGTTATTACAAACTACCAATATACCGCAGATGACGGAAGAAGTTGGACTGCATTTACCCCAACGACCATAGCCAGTCCCGGCATAATCACTGGCCTGGCAAATGGGACTGCCTACACAATTGGGCTACGAGCAGTTAACGCGATTGGTCCAGGTCCGACTTCAGAAACTCTAATTGCCACACCGCTTGCGACACCAAATGCCCCAACGGGATTAACCGCAACGCCTGGAAGTACTGAAGCTACCATCGCCTTCACTCCACCGTCTAATAACGGTGGATCTGCCATCACAGCCTATGAGTATACCCTGAACGGCGGAATAGATTGGACAGCGTTCATTCCAACCGTAACGACTAGTCCCGCCACAGTTACAGGGCTTACCAACGGCAGTTTGTACACAATTGGGCTGAGGGCTGTGAATGTCGTGGGGCCAGGCGCAGCGTCAGCAAGCGTGGCAGTTACTCCAATGCCAAATCCGACGACACCCTCCGCGCCAACTGACCTGAGTGCAATTCCTGGAGACACTCAAATAGAGGTTGCCTTTAGCACTCCAGCGAACGACGGGGGCGCAGCAATCACAAACTATGAGTATACCTTTGACGACGGCATCAGCTGGGCGGCATTCAACCCGACTATAGCCAACAGCCCAGGCACTATAACGGGGCTCACCAACAACGTCGAATATACGATTAAACTTCGGGCTGTGAATTCTGTGGGCAAAGGCGCCAAATCAGCCACCAGTGTGACCGCAACTCCCACTAATGGTCTCGCCCCTCCCACAGCACCGACAAGCCTAAGCGCAGCACCGGGAGGCAGCCAGATAGAAATCAAATTCACTGCCCCAGTAAGTGATGGTGGCTCCGCTATAATCAATTATGAATATACTACTGATGGCGGAATAAGCTGGACAGCAATGGTCCCGGCTACCACATCCAGCCCCGTCATCATCGCTGGCTTGGCGAATGGATCAACCTACGCAATCGGTCTTAGAGCTGTTAACGCTGTGGGTCCAGGCGCCGGATCTCAGACAGTTGTGACGGCGACACCACTTGCCGCGCCTGCAGCGCCAATGGCTTTTGAAGCTACACCTGACATAGATGCACTGGGAGGCGATGGCCAAATCTCTGTTGAGTTTATCCCCGCTCCAGATCCCGTTGGTGCTCCAATCACTAACTATCAATACAGCCTTAACGGGGGTATTAGCTGGATAGCTTTCGACCC
>JAFMEA010000088.1 GCA_017856985.1 Planktomarina sp. | reverse complement strand
TTCTGAGCGAGCAGTCGCCGTGGTTTTCAGGTTCCATTGACTGAGACCCGCCGCCATATTTAAAAATGCCGCTTCGCTGATACGAAATTTTGCATCAAACATAAGGTCCAGCGTATCAAAATCATTTACGGCTGATCCCGAGATAGCGCGACTATTTGCAAATCCTGTTAGATCTGGCGCGTCAATGTTTCGCCTCAAATATATCAGCTTAGACCGAACGCTGGTATCTGATTTAGTCCATAGGAGATAGTCAACGCCAACTCCACGGTAAATACCTGACACTGGGCCTGTTACGTCAACAGCAATTTGTGACACGCTGTCTGTTAAAGAAACGCCTGCGTTTGGATGGTACCCGTACCCAAGCCTGGTTCCAATTTTAAATTTTTCTCCAAGCATTGTTTCAATGGCAACTCCAACAGCACCCAATCCGTATTTAGTTTTCACACCGTCAATTGTAATACTTTCTTGGCCTTGTTCGTAAAGAGCAAAAGGCGATACATTGATATCTAACGCTGACGCATATTGAGTTTCCGAAAATTGATAAATAAATGCCAGAATAGTAAGTTTTAAAAAATTAAGTGTAGTCTTGACCATGCTGTGTGCCTCGGATCTTTAATCAACCAACCCTAACCGCTTGCATGCACAACGGAAAGGGCAGTGAATGAAACTAAATTTTCTCTAAAAAATCAAACGCTATTTATTCAGAACAAAAATGTTCCTCTTTCATTTCCTTTTGTCAATTAGTAGTGTATCAGATCCAAGCTACATTGTGTTTTCACTGGTGAACACAGAAGTTAATACCAAGTTTAAGGCAACAGAAATAGAGTTTTTAAATGTACAAATACAGTCATGCCTTACTGCTGCTGTTAATTAGCTTTTCATTATCTGGGTGCATGACCAGAGATGATATCTTTGGCGTAAAAACATTTGAAAAAATTTCACTTGTTGACCTCCTAACGGCAGAAAAATCACCAGTGTTAGTTCCAAAAGTAAAGCTCCCGCCTCCTGAAAGTAAATCAGCTTTGGTGCAAGCGGTTATAGAGGCCCCAAGTTCTGCGCGAACCATAGCCACAGCCAGCGTGGCAGGTGCTCAAGTTTTAGTCACTAAAACTCAAAAATCATCCAAAATTGATATCACTGGCGCAACTGGTTTGAATGCTGATCCTTGGCCGTTAAGCGGTAACAGTTTACTCCCCGCCGCGTCAGCTTCTATTAGTGCTCAACAGTTGCTTTCGGATAATGGACAAACTGAGCGGTCCATATTGTTAAGTCAACTCGCGGCCGAGACAGCTTTGCTGCAAGTGGAAGTTGCCGTAGATGCGTCTCTCAAGGCATTAATTGAAGCCAACTACATTAAGGTTTCATCAGAAAATACAATTAAGATTATTGATCATTACCTTGATCTTTATAATGCACGGGAAGAATTAGTGTTGTCTGCAGTAGCTGCTGGAGTTTTATCAAAAACAGACGAGTTAGAGCTTCGATCACTAAGAAATAATACCCTATCTGATAGGACAAATGCGGTCCTTGCTGTTAGTAGGGCTGATAGTTTTTTGAAAACAACCCTCAAACTTTATTATCAAGACGCAATGTCAGAATTGGCTACCTTGGACGATATTGCAATTTCACCCAAATTTTTATTAGAAGGATCACCAAATAAGAAACTACTTGATCGCAAATCTGAACAGTTAAATTTAGAAATTGACATACAGCGCAATAGAAACAAACCAAGTTCAAACTGGCGAACATCCTTATCCAGTCCAACATCTAGGGGGGCCAATACAACTCTCTATGGCGGAGTGACGATCGGCTTCCCAGTGTCTGATGGTGGTGAGTCTGCCGCCCAAATTGAATCATTGTCAAAAGAACTCGAAGTCACTGAATTGGATCGACAAGTCTTAATTCAAGAAGTGTCGTTGAGCAAAAAAAATTGGACAGAATTTCTAAAATATTATTTGCTTCAAAAAGTATTGATAAAGGAGCGGATAGAAATATCAGAGCAAAACCTTGAGGAGTTAGAATTGAGATTAAAAGCTGGGAGGTCTGATATCAGCAGGTTAGCACGAGAAATACTGTCGAAAGCACAGGCTGAAATTGAGTTAGTGCAATTGGAGGCCAGATATCTTTCTGAACGAGTAAATGCCCAGTCGAGCTCGGGTCAAACCTGCAGGTTATTTTCCTTGTGTGATACGATCAAAGCTAGTCTGCCAAAAAACTGATGACAGATACAGATATTATAGAGGCTGAACGGCCAACGAGAGACGCATTGATCATTTATGCTTTACTTGGTCGTTTGGGGCGAAAATGTACTAAGAACGAGGTCATGGAAGCTGTGTCGTCAAGTGCGGTAGAGAATCCGCTTGGTTGGGCTGCTGATGCTATTAGTGGATTTGGATTTCTATGTAACAGTGGAAATGTAAAGATTTCGGCTATTACCTCGTCCATCCTACCCGCATTAGCCCTAGGTAAAAACGGTCAATTGATTATTTTGGAGGAAATTCAGGAAGATCGTTTTTCAATTTATGATAGCCAAAATACTGGAAAAAAACACCTAACAAAAAAAGAGTTCGAAGACTGGTATTCTGGACAGTTAATTAATGCGCAACCTGCTTTAGAAGACCATAACACTATAAAAGAGCGTTTGAAGGCATTAAGCCCCCTTAGGACTTTGGGGACTGCGCGGTTCCTTTGGGTTGCTGTGGCAGCATTGCTCTCTAATGTCTTGGGTCTCTCCACTTCACTTTTCATCATGGTAGTTTACGACCGCGTGTTGCCTAATCAGGCTATTGATTCTCTTTACGGCCTTGCGATTGGGGTTGGCATTGCAATCCTTTTTGACACCATTTTAAAGGGGGCACGCAGCAGAATAGTTGCCCGTGCATCTGTTCGTGCGGACATTGCGGTAAATGAGGACATATTTGAACAGTTTGTTGAAGTTTCAAATACAAAAGATCGCAAATCGGTTGGTGAACTCTCGACTGTCATGCGGGACTTTGAGGTCTTCCGAGAATTTATGAGTTCGGCTACAATTTTGACACTAGTGGACCTGCCATTTGTTCTGGTGTTCGTAGGGGTCATTTATTTGATTGGTGGACCTCTGTTTATAGTTCCACTGATATGTATACCCACCATACTAATCATAATCTTAGCAGTTCAACCGATCCTCGCACGAAATTCTGCTGCCGTGTCGGCCTCCGCAACATCGCGCCAGGGTTTGCTTGTCGAAATACTTGGAGGCTTGGAGCCACTTCGTGCAAATGGGGCATTTGCGTTCATGAAGCGAAAGTTTCAAACCCAATCAAATTTTTATGCGAAGGCTAATCACCAAGCAAAGAGCTATGCAGAAATCAATGGAAATATTATTCAGATTGTCCAGCAGGTCGCGCAAGTTGCCATAATAGTGTACGGATTTCATTTATTTGCAGACCAAATAATTACTATGGGCTCAATAATTGCTGTTGTCATCTTATCTGGACGAGCACTTGGTCCATTAGCAAAAGTTGGGCAAACCCTTGGACGGGCGAATGCCGCCTATGTTGCCCGAGGAAACCTTACGAGATTTTTGTCAGCACCAAGAATGCGGAATAGTGGTGCGACATCAATGATAACTAACACAGAAAACTCTGCGATTGAGCTTCACAATGTCACTCTCCGACTATCTGAGATGGGTCGACCATTACTTAATGGGTTCAACCTAACTATTAAGAAGGGTGAGAAAGTAGCTATTGTTGGACGTACTGGATCTGGAAAAACGTCTCTAATAAAAGTTATTATTGGTTTGCTGACTCCGGAAACAGGCTCAATTATGATAAGCGGTTCGGACGTCCGTCAGTATGCACGTGCGGATTTGTTCCGGAAGGTTGGAACAGTATTTCAAGAGTCGTGGCTTTTTTCAGGGACCATTCGTGATAATGTTGCGATGGGGCAGGATGATTGCAGTGAACAAAATATCGTTGACTGTTTAAGAGCTGCTGGGGCTAACTTTATCGGCGAGGGCACCAGCGCTGATCTTGATTTTTTAATTCAGGACCAAGGCAGCAATCTATCTGGGGGCCAAAGACAATCGATAATGATGGCGCGTGCTTTGGCATTTAACCCAGATATTTTTCTGTTCGATGAACCAACGAGTGCAATGGACGGCTTAACTGAATCTGAAGTGATAGCGAGCCTCTCTTCCAATTTAGGGAATAAAACCCTCTTGGTAGTAACTCATAAGATGCCGGTGGTTGCCATGTGTGACCGGGTTTTAGTTATGGACAATGGCAAGCTGGTGGGGGATGGAACTAAAGACGCATACTTTGAGTTGCTTCAAAAACAATTACAACAGAAGGCTAAGTAGGATGGATCCAAGCCAAAATGATGGATCAGGGTCAAGAGACTACTTCATGATCTTTACTGTTACCTTGATCTTTGGGATATTCTTGGTGTGGGCTAATTACACTCACTTGGATCTAGTAACGCGAGGCGGTGGCAGAGTAATAGCTGCTGGCCAAAATAAAAATGTACAATCTCCTGAACGAGGATCCATAGCTACTTATATGGTTGAGGAAGGTAGTATAGTTAGTGCTGGACAAATTATTGCAACAATTAACCCGATCGAAGCAGCGGGTGTTCTGGAAGAACTGGAAGCGAGACTTGCCAACCTAAATATCCGACTCGTCAGGCTGGATGCGGAACTAGAAAATAAATCAGTATCTGTTGTGCAGCAACTTAGTAGCTCGTATTCACGGGCGCTCGTTGACGCTGAAGTAGAACTCATGATTTCTCGAAAAGCTAGTTTAGATGCCGAGTTGGAAACTCTTAACCAAGACCGGAAAAAAACTATAAAAGCTATGATGAGCTTAGAAGCTCAGATATCTGGCCGCCAGGTTATGCAGGGCTTGCTGGTTGAAGAAATGAAAGAAGTAATGCCTCTGGTTGAGGCTGGCGCATTAGGAAGCTCAGAGCGTTTCAGATTAGAACGGCAGGACGCGTCAATTTCCACAGAACTTGAGGTTTTGAACGAAGAAAAAGCACAAGCTGAAGTGGATATAGAACAAATTGCCAGCAAAACCGATACTGTACAGCAAAATTATAAAACCAACATTTATCAAGAAAGATCTGAAGTTATTGGAGAAATATCTGAACTAGAGGCGCGCCTTCCAGCAATTCGTCAGAGATTGAAGGAGACTGACATACGTTCACCGATTGATGGTATTGTTAACAGAGTATTTTACAATAACGTTGGCGCAGTCGTTGGTGGTGGTGAAATTGTTGCCGAAATTGTGCCCACTGGTGGAGATGTTCTTATCGAGGCATTTATTGATCCAAAAGATATTGCAACAGTCGAACCAGGACAAAAGGTTAAGATAAGTTTAACGGCCTATGATGCCTCAAAATATGGTTATCTTCTTGGCACTTTGACAAAAGTTGCTGCTGATACAGTCTTTCGAGAGGAGACCAGGACTTCAGACTATGCAGTCAACGCGTCAATTGACAGTGTGATTTATGAGGATGACCAAACGCCAGTAACTATTTTTCCAGGCATGGTTGCCTCAGTGGATATTATTCGAGGCAATCGATCAATTCTGGAATACTTTTGGCAGCCTGTCGCGAAAATTAAAGATACAGCTTTTAGGGAATAACTCCCAAAGAGTATTGTTTTAAATTTTTGTAATACCCAAAATTTAAAATTTGTTAACCGATGCCGTAATTCGGTTTTAATTCTTATATTTGTCCGCCTAATGGACATAAGTCTGATAAATAGTTATGGCACTGCTACTCACTCTGTAACCTGAGTTTAGATGCAGAAAGGTACAAAATGCCAATTCAATCTTTGGGTTACCTCGGTGTGCGCTCTGATCGTCTAGATGATTGGAAACATTTTGCTGGTAAAATTCTGGCTATGCAGATGGCCGACAAAGGTGGTCGTCAGCTTTCCTTCCGGATGGATGATCTAATTCAACGATTAGTTATCTCAGATGAACCAGGTGAGACGCTCGCATTCATTGGGTGGGAGGTTGAGGAAAAATCTGATCTTCAGTATTTTGCTTCTAAGTTGGATGCGGCTGGACATAAGGTAACGCTGGGAGGCCAAGATTTAGCTGACCGTCGCTTTGTTTCTGATTTGATCGTGTGTCACGATCCTGCGGGAAACAGGATTGAATTGGTTTATAATCCCCAAAAGGCTGATGAACCTTTTAAACCTGGGCGCCCGATAGATGGGTTTAAGACTGGTCCACTAGGAATGGGACATGCAGTCCTACATGTCCCAGATGCTACGGCTTTATTGCCTTTTTATTGTGATATACTTGACTTCGCGGTAAGTGATTACGGTCTTGAACCAGTTCCGCTCTATTTTTTCCATGTTAATGGTAGGCACCATAGCTTTGCGATAGTGGGTTCTGGGCAATCTGGATTTCACCATTTTATGGTGGAGTATGAAAACCTTGATGACATGGGTCAGGGTTATGACA
>JAFMEA010000087.1 GCA_017856985.1 Planktomarina sp. | reverse complement strand
TCAACACCCTTCGCTCAGATATGCAGGGTATTCAGGAAAAAATCTCGTCTGGAAACAAGATTAATCGTGCTTCGGATGACCCGATGGGCGCGGTAAACCTGTCCGCTGCCAAGGATCAAAAAACCAAGATTGAGCAATATGTTAAGAATTCAGATGTTGCGTTTATGCGCCTGGATCTCAGCGATAAAACGCTTGATGAAATGACATCTGTGCTAACACGTATGACAGAATTGTCAGCTTCAGCGGGTAATGGTATTTATGATGGCTTTGGTCATCAGGCTATCTTGCAGGAAATGCGACAACTTCACGAGGTAGCTTTGGGTCTTGCAAACACCACTGACAGTCTTGGCAGACCCCTGTTTGCTGGCCGAAGCTCGGTGACTGTCCCATTCACAAAAAACGTGGATGGAACGATTGCCTATAATGGTGACAGGGGCCAGCACGCGGTACAAATCTCAGAGAGTCTCACGGTTGCAACAGGCATCGATGGCGCGTCCGCTTTTATGAGGGTGGAAACTGAAAATGGCCGTCGTTCGATGTTTGATATTCTGCAATCTGCGATGAATTCAATTGAAACCGCCGCGCAAATCAAAGGTCAGGCCAACGGTGGCAACAAAACAAGGCTTGATTTCAACTTGCCATCAAAAATGGAAACTTGGTCTTTTACTTTGTCAGGCAATAAAGGGGCTGCCGTAATAACGGCTGATATTGCAAGGGACAACCTTGGCAGCCTTGTATCAGAAATTAACAGATTTACGTCCCAAACGTCTGTTTCTGCAGCTATTGACGCTGCAACGGGTGATATTATTCTGACCGATGTCACTGAGGGTGAAATTGTTATAAAGGATATTTCTATATCTGGACAAAATAGTGCATCAGAAAAATTGACATCATATGTTGCTTTTACAAAGCTTGATGGGTCCCTGGCACCTACTTCGCCAACGGTAAAGCTTACCGATCGAGATCAATTGGTTGCCTATAATGTCAGTTCGATGAAATCTGCAATGGACTCCATTAACACCAAAAGAAGTTTGGTTGCGTCTCAATTGAGTAAAAATGGTATCCAGAAAGATGTTCTTGAAGGGCGCAAACTAATCGTTGATCGTGACGTTTCAAAATTAAATGATACGGACCTTGCAGAAATGATTACCAAGTTGCAGGGGCAAATGACCAATTTGGAGGCGGCGCAAGCTGCTTTCAGTAAAATAGGCCAGCAAAGCTTGTTTGATTATTTGAGGTAATCTTGTCTACTCCCCCGATTTAAAGAGATTTATGTAAATAGGCCGTACGGCCTATTTTTTTTAGGAAAATCTAAAAATTTTCTAACATTTTTGCGCCTGCGCCGTAGTGGTTGGTGTAGGTCAGATTAACCTGGCCTGTCAAACTAGATGAGGGCCTAGTGATGACAGTAATAAACACCAATATTGGTGCGCTTCATGCACACCAATATTCCAAAAAAGCTGAGCTTTTTGTGAACAAGGCGTTAGAACGTCTTTCTTCTGGAAAACGTATCAATCAAGCTTCAGATGACGCGGCTGGTCTTGCCGTTGCAAGTAAAATGACAAGCCAAATGCTGGGTATGCGGACTGCAATAAGAAACACACAAGACGGTATTTCCCTCGTTCAAACAGCTGAAAGTAGTATGAATGAGATAAACTTAATGCTGCTGCGTATGCGCGAACTTGCGGTTCAGATGAACAACGGCGTTTATACCTCCAGAGACCGCGACAACGCTCAGATGGAAGTAAACGCTCTGTTAGAACAAATTGATAAGATAGCAGAAACGGCCAAATTTAATGGCGTAAACTTATTAGATGGAACCTACAATAAAGAAATTCGTGCGGGAAACACAAACTCAGAAATAATCAATGTCTCAATAAACAACATGTCTACTTCCTCAATGGCTAAAATTGGAGCGTTTGCAACTGAAAAAGCCATAGACGGGGGTGCTGATTTGGCAACTAATCAAGAGGTTGTCGCGGCAGAAGCGGGTGAAGTATCCATCGATACTTCATTGTTCAGCACGGCATTCAAAGACGTGTTTAAAAATGATGGACTTGGTGAATTTACACTCACCACAACTGGCTCGACAGGTGGTGATAATAGTCTTTTTAATATTGACTCGAAGACAGGCACGATCACGAGTAAGGCTACGCTTGACGCTGGTGCCGCCTCAGATACTAACGGTAACGGATCAACTGCTGGTAATGGGGTGTACGATATTCAAGTAACTTACACCCCCAGGAATGGCGCTACGGCTCATGTGGAGATCATACACCTCACTATTGTAGCAATGGCAGATAAAACTTTGGCCAGTGTTGATTTGACATCTGAAGCAAATGCAATGCGCTCAATCGAAGTGTTTGATAAGGCGTTAGTTGAGATGGGTGCAAGCCAAGCTAATTTGGGAGCTTTGCAGAACCGTATGCAATACACAATCAACAATTTGACCCAAGCAGCTATGCATACAGAAATGGCTCTTGGAAGAATTGTGGATGCAGATTTCTCAACTGAGACGATGATGCTAGCAAAATATCAGATCCTATCTCAAGCTGCTACAGCCATGTTAGCGCAGGCAAATAAATCAAAACAAAGTGTTTTAGCACTTCTGCAGTAATGAGAGGCACCCGATTTGCTTCGGGCTGATCAATTAAGATCAATTTGCCTTGGTTGACATTTTTTATTCCATTTAAAAGTCGCCGACTGGTAAAACTATTTATTACCAGTCGTTAACGCATTTGAGGACCGAACAAATAATATTTTTGATCGGCGAAAATGACAGTAATTAATACAAATGTTGGCGCCTTAATGGCAAGAACCTATGCGACCAAGGCAAATGAAAAAATGTCTCGGTCGATGGAGCGTCTGTCATCTGGGCAGCGCATCAACAGTGCTGCTGATGATGCTGCAGGTTTGGCTGTGGCCAATAAGATGGAAAGCCAACAGCGCGGCATAAGCATGGCCATGCGGAATTCGAGGGACGGGGTGTCTCTTGTTCAAACCGCAGAAAGTGCAATGACCGAAATCACCAACATGGTCCTAAGGATGCGCGAACTTGCAATCCAAATGGACAACGGTGTGTATACTGGTACGGACCGAGATAACGCCCAGTTGGAAATTAATGCACTTCTCGCTGAAATAGACAAAATTGCGGAAAATACTCGGTTCAATGACGTAAAATTGCTTGATGGTTCATATGACCAAACAATTAGAGCCGGTAATACGAATGCTGAGACAACCCGGATCACCCTTAACAGTATGTTTATTAAGGATACGGGTGCAGGTGCGGGCGCCACTTTATCGACAGAGTTCGCAACAGGACCTGTAGCTACAAGCCCTGCTCAATTTACGACAGACTTTGCAGTAGCACTTTCTAATCAATTAGGTATTGAATCCACTGATTATGGTTCCCTAAACGCAACCGATAGTGAGGCTGTTTTATCAAATATCGTAAGCAGCGATGACTTTGGGCACCATGGCGATAACATTCTTTTGCTCAAGGATAACATAAATTCTGTGGGGTATACTTACGCGGCTGTATCAATTACCGACAGTCAATGGTCGCAGGTTTCATCGAATCTTAGTTTAACAAAAAAGCTTCATGAGGAAATAGCCTCTCTTGATCCATTGAACGCGGTGAGCTACATGGACGCTGTTGCAAACATCCGTTCAAATCTTGCGGATTTAGAGGTGGAGCGGTCTCGTTACATCGGGTCTTTATTTCATTCAAATGAAATTGACCACAAGGGTGTCCACGTTGAGGGGCTGTCTAATAACAAATATGCTGAAATTTTGAATGTTTACTCGGATCCGGCAACCCGTCAGTCAATAACCGGCGAAATAGCCGCTATTGAGGTTGATTTTCAGGAGCTGGCAAAAACTCTTCATGATCCTTTGAGCTGTCGGCATTGTATCGCGAAAGCAGCTGCCGGAAGTGATAGCGCGGCAGCAGCTGGCGGTTCCGAGGGCGTCAGCCCCGGCGGTGATGTATGGGCAGCCGCTAATGCATCGGTCTCGGCAGCAGGATCGAGCTCGGCAACAGCCGCATCACCGTCCAGCAATGCTGTAAGTCCACTAATTAAAGGTTCTAAATGGACTAACGTTGGCGATGATAGCTCAGCTGCCGGTGGGGCAAACAATTTGTCTTACTCGTATTGGGATGGCACTACAAATTATTCTGCTAGTGACCCCGTTGCTGGCACCAAAACAACATTAGACAGCCACGCTACTGGCACCAACAACCAAACAGCACACGATAAAATCTTTGAACTTTGGGACGCAGTGGCGCCATTCTCATTAGATAAAATTACAGAATCTGGTAATGCAGGAGCAATTGGCGATTTGAGAGTTGCTGTCACTGACTCTATGCCTGGTGGGGCTGCAGCTTTTGCTTATTACCCTAGTAGTTCTCCTGTTGGTGGTGATATCTATTATGGCCAAACACAAGTTATGGGTACGTCAACCGATACTGACTTTGTGGAGGGGGAATATAATTGGGTGACTGCTTTACATGAAATCGGGCATGCTTTGGGTCTAAGCCACCCCTTTGATGGTGGGAGTTCTGACGGAAGCAAGTTAGACTTAAATCTAGATGGTCAACGAAATACTGTTATGACCTATGTCCAGCGAGATCGGAATAGAAGAATTTATATGAATGGCTCAACAGCAACTACCGGTGGGCTGATCAACACTTCTACACCGGGGTTGCTTGATATTGAGGCTATAGAACATCTCTATGGCAGCACTAATTGGTCACATAACGCTTCCAATACAACTTATGGCAGTGGCGCAGGATCGGATGCTTTCGATAACAACTACGAGTCTATAAGAGTTATCTCTGATAGTGGCGGCACAGATACTCTAAACGCAAGCGGTGTGACTGCGACTGGGAGCATTATTGACCTTACTCCTGGAACTTATTCGTCGATCAATTATTATGCCACTGATGCGTTAAAGATTGCATCATTGACCAGTGATGCAAATCAAATTGCTTTCTTTGAGAACTATGTAACCCAACAAAATGCTTTAGCCTCGGCTAGTAGTTCAAAATATCAAGCCTTTACAAGATCAGCATTATATAGAGGCCAGGAAAATGTCGGAATAGCGCACAACACTTGGATTGAGAATGCAATTGGTGGCGATGGCGCTGACACCATAACTGGTAATAACAAAGGGAACGAAATTACTGGCAACGACGGTAATGACACCATTGATGGCAGTGGTGGCACTGACGTTTCTATTTATTCTGAGGCGTACGCAAATTATTCGATTTCGTCTTCTGGCGGAACTGTTACTGTTTCACATACAGGTGGTTCCGCAGATGAGGGTACCGATACACTGCAAAATATCGAATATATTAAGTTCTCGGATGGTTACTATGATGTTGCAACGGCGACTTGGAATAACGGAGGCACTGTCCCTGGTTTGAGTGGCTCGGAAACAGGTGGAAAGACCGGTGGCGTTGCCAACGGTGCCAGTGCCATAAATGTCGCAGGCATGACGTTAAAAGATATCAAAATACAGTCCGCAGCTGATGCTCAAGCTGCAGTTTTGATATTAGACAAATCACTTGAGCAAATTTCTGCGGGGCGGGCAAAGCTTGGTGCTGTGAGTAATCGTTTGGCGCATAATCTTGACAACCAAACACAAGCTTCGATGATGTCTCAGCAGGCGAGGGGTAGGGTTGTTGATACTGATATGGCGGTCGAGTCTACTGCGCTGGCGCAAGAAATGATATTAGCCCAAGCGGCTCAGCAGGCTATCAATATGGCGAGGCAAAGACAGCTCACAGTTTTGGCTTTATTGGAAACATGATTTCTGTAACCCGAAATTGGCCAATAGCGATACTGGTCTTTTATTGGTGTTTGATGGCGCCTGCTGTATTTGCTTGTGATGCGGCAGTTAATCTAACAAAAATCACGGGGTTTGTATCAAAGGGAACGCTTGGGAAAGACGGTGATTATATCCAGCACGTTTACTCTGGGAGTAATATGTCATTCTCAACAGTCGTATTTCCCCCTAAAGCAACATTTAACAAAGAAAAAGCGTTGCAGAGCACCGCAAAAAGCATGGCTTCTGCGGTGCGAGCAAGAGCTCAAAATTTTGAGCCAAATATCAAGATATTAAACCAAAATTTGTTGTCAACGCTCGACGGAAGATTAGAGTTTTTAATTTATGCTCAGTATGGAAGTGAACAAGCTGTAAATATTGAAGCCTCCAGTGTAATTAAAAACAAGAATTGTTGGGCAATATTAAGATTTACTGCTCTTAATAAAGAAAAAAAGGAAGTTGCTCTAAATCAGTTTGCGGCCCTCATTAGGGCAACGGAACTTTTTTGATTTTTTTCTAAAAAGGTGGTTGTTTTCGATCTAAACGATGAGCGAGACCAGAGATAAAACCACGTCTCCCACTCCAACATATTAGAGGTAACGATCTAGCGTGATAACTCTTCAAAATATATAAGTAGAATTTTTGTATGCATTTTGTGAGCGGCTATTTTTTCATTGATTTTGGTAAGACGTCACTATGCAAAAT
>JAFMEA010000005.1 GCA_017856985.1 Planktomarina sp. | reverse complement strand
TCAGCTTTTAATTGCAAATTATATGGTGGGTCAGCAAAAATTAGATCTACTGAGCATTCTGGGAGGCTATTCATAACCTCAATGCAATCGCCGTCAATAATAGTGTTCAGAGGCAGCGTGTCTGCTGCCGCGGTTTTCATGTTTATTTTCATTTTAGCCTCTGCCCTGGTGCATTTTCTGCACTCGTTTATGGGCCTGAAGATGAATCATGATTGATTCGCCGTCAATTTATATATTTAAATCAATTACTTAATTTTATTCTTGATACAATATATTGTGTACTGGCTTGAAGGTTCGTCTATGATGGGGGGTAACCCCTAGATCTTGGAGGGCATTCAAGTGTTGCTTGGTTGGATATCCAGCATTTTTGTCCCATCCATAACCAGGAAACTGTTGCCCCAAATCACACATTAGTAAATCGCGACTGGTTTTTGCCATTATTGAGGCTGCGGCAATTGAAACTGAACGGGCATCGCCCCTAACTATAGCTATAGCTGGTATGGTTAGGTCGCGCGGAACTAAATTCCCATCAATTAGAACATGATTTGGGGTTGATTTAAGCCCTTCTATCGCACGCATCATTGCCAAGTGTGATGCACGAAGAATATTTATTTCTTCAATTTCTCGCTCTGACGCGCTGCCAATAGAAACATCAGCGTGCTTCATAATCTCCTCTGATATTAAAGTACGTTTTCTTGCAGATAACTTTTTACTATCATTTAGGCCCATTGGAATGTGATTAGGGTTTAAAATAACGGCAGCCGCATAGACGGGTCCAGCTATTGGTCCACGGCCAACTTCATCAACTCCGGCGATAGTTGAATAACCTTTTGACCTTAGTTTTTCTTCATATTCATAGGTAGGTAAATCTGCCATGGTTTGACAGTAACCTTAACGCCCAAATTAAAAAAGAGAGATGATAAGCAGGGTTAATAATTTTTCAGTTGGGTAAAAGTATTTTTGAAACCAAGTATACTTGTTGCCCTTACCAATGAAAGCTGTACCCGTATCGTTGAAGGCAACGTACCTTATAACCTCTCAAAATGTGGCCATTTAATTTTTGTACCACACGCTGGCATCTGTCAGGCAAGTGAGTGGCATAGCTGTAGTTGTTGTCGAGGCATCGATTTGGAGCTATTCTCACTTTGCCAATTTGTGTGTGTATTAAACGATTACAGCGAGCTGGTAAGATTTCCTGATAATCCCGAAGTCGTTTTGGTGATGGTACAATCCTGCGGCTATAACGCCAAAGTTGCTTGGGCTTTTGTATAATCCTGCGGGATGATACTGAATATTCAACGTGGTGGTTGCTCATATTGGGTTGGCTAAGTGCCACTAATGTAGCAGCACCAAGTAAGAATTTTGCAAATGAATTGTTATTGTCTGAAAAGGCTGGTGTTGGGTTCAGCCCCGAAAATGTAATAAAAAAAATTATTAAAAACCTAAGAATATTGATATGCATAAGATGTCCTTTCTTGCCACTTTGGGCATTGCTGGATTATTCTTGTGCGAGTTGCCCATCGCTAAGCAATAACGGCTAAATGTTAGGAGATAGCACTGTCTTGTTATTGAATAACGCGGTGCTTGGTGTCAGTATTGATAGATGAAATGGATAATAATTACACTTGCGATCTTCCTGACACAGTCTGCGCAAGCTGCGTGCTATGCAGACTATAAGGCAAAGCAAGAAAACCCACTTAAGCTGCACTATGGGATTATGAAGTTCGACAGTGTAGAGTGCACAGCTAGTATTGTGCAGAAAAAAGTGGCACTTCGACTATTGCCCCACGGTTGGACTTTACTGAACTTGCTAACAGTATCTCGCAAGCTGCCGACGACTCAACGGAAGGAAAATGCTGGTGAAAACTTCCTCCGCTACTGAAGCGCGAAAAACTACGCGTTGGGTTGTTATAGTAGGACTTTCTGGGATCGTTACGATCCTCGCGCTCACTGGCTTTTGGTTGTTGTGGACCCTTCCTGACGGTAATGCATTCAATGCTAGGGTCGAACAGATTTTTATACAAAATGATGCCATGACCAGTCAGGGTCAGGTCAAATTATTAGAAATTTTAGCGCAGTCTGGTACGGCTTTTTCCGACACATTGGCTAGTTATCGTGCGGTAATTTTCGTTCTTTTGCTAATGGCGGCCGCGTTGCTTTTGGCTGCTGTGGCGTTTCTGAGCTTTTTATTGGTTCTTAATCGGCGAGTGGCTCAAATTGAGACAACGGGAATTCAAGTTTCATCCCTCTTGATAAGCCGTGCGGAGAACCTTGTTATTTTAAATAATATGGAGTTTCAGCTGACCCAAGCCGCTATAGAAACTATTTCGGTTCTGGCCGAGGCGAGAATGGATGGTGAAATGTTAAACGGAGCAGAGCTGGAATCAGTTATTGCTGGAAGGCCGTTAGCTGACTGTGATGAAGCCGCTGGCGCTACCAGGATAAAAAGGCTTCGTGATTCCTTGGGAAATCAAATGATAAGTACACTTTTGATCAAAAATGTTGCCCGACGTGGCTATGTTTTGGCCATTGATAAAAATGTTATTGAAATGATTTAAGATTGGAAGAGGCGAGTTCCGTAAGTGCGCAAATGGGCTGCCTTGATCAAGATAAAGTGGAGCATATAAATGTCATTTAAATTAGCTACTTGGAATATTAACTCAGTAAGACTGCGTGAACCTATCGTATTAAAATTGCTGCGTGAGGAAGGTCCCGACATCCTATGCCTGCAGGAATGCAAAAGCTTAGTCGAACTTATTCCTAGGCAAGGATTTTTGGATTTAGGATACTCACATATCGTCGCACGCGGACAAAAGGGCTACAATGGTGTTGCGATTATATCCAAAATCCCGTTGGAAGATGTGGGTGGGTTGGATCTTGCTAATTTAGGACACGCTCGTCATGTAGCGGCAACGCTGCCCAGTGGCGTTACAATTCACAATCATTACGTGCCCGCTGGTGGTGATTTTCCAGACAGAGAAAAAAATGAAAAATTTGGCCAAAAGCTGGATTATCTTACTGAGTTACGTGATTTATTTTTAGCTCAAAAACCAAAGCGATCTATCTTGGTTGGGGATCTAAATATTGCGCCACGTGAGGATGATGTTTGGGACCATAAAAAACTTTTAAAAGTTGTGAGCCACACACCCATTGAAGTTCAGCATTTCAGAGATGTAATGGCTGCAGGCGATTGGATTGACGTGACGCGACAAGATATTCCGCATGGCAGTCTTTATAGCTGGTGGTCTTACCGTGCAAAGGATTGGGATACCGCCGACAAAGGACGCCGATTAGACCACGTATGGGCTACTGCGGATATTGCTCAGTCAGCGCATTCTAGCTCGGTACTTCGAAGAGTGCGGGGATGGGATAAACCCTCTGACCATGCGCCAGTATTTGCTAGTTTTGATATTTAGCTACCCCTTGGCAAAACAGTTTGTGAAGCTCATATATAAGCTACAAAAAAGGAACCCATGTAATGCTTGAATTGAACACTACCGCTACACCCGCTGAGGACTTAATTAAAGACGCATCTGAACAGACGTTTGTAAATGATGTTGTTGAAATGTCGCAAAACATTCCTGTCATTGTAGATTTTTGGGCGCCTTGGTGTGGCCCATGCAAAACGCTGGGTCCCGCTCTTGAAGCGGCTGTTACGGCAGCTGGTGGTTCCGTCAGAATGGTTAAAGTTGACATCGACCAGAACCAATCAATTGCGGGGCAGCTAAAAATCCAATCTATTCCAACAGTTTATGCGTTCTGGAAGGGTCAGCCAGTAGATGGATTTCAAGGCGCTGTTCCTGGTTCTGAAATACAGGAATTTGTGGATCGTGTAGTAGCACTTGGCGGTGGATCTGAAGAAAGTGGTGGGTTGGACGACGCCCTAAAGGCTGCTGAAGAAATGCTTGATGAGGGTAATGCGGCTGATGCCGCCCAAACTTTTTTGGCAATTATAGAGGAAGACACAGTAAATGTGAGTGCTTATGCTGGATTAGTGAAGTCAAATTTAATGTTGAATGATCTTGAAGAAGCCGAAGCTATTTTGAATGGTGCGCCCACTGAAATTACTGATGCACCAGAATTGGAGGCTGTCCGTGCGCAATTAGATCTTGCGAAACAGGCAGCAAATGCAGGGCCTTTGGATGACTTAGAGGCTGCAGTACAATCTGATGGTCAAAACCACCAAGCGCGGTTAGAGTTTGCAACAGCCCTACATGCCGCGGGTAAGTCCGAAGAAGCTGTATCGCAACTACTCGAACTTTATCTTCGGGATAGAGATTGGAATGAAGGGGCTGCCAAAACGCAACTATTTACTATTTTTGATGCACTGCCAGCCAATGACCCTGTGGTGCTGAACGGGCGTCGTAAATTATCTTCATTAATATTTGCATGATTTTATTACTGCGCTAGGTATACCCAATGACACTTCAATATGACATGCCCGATGTGATACCGGTGTTCCCTCTGCCGGGAGCGCTATTGTTGCCGCGCGCCAAGCTACCGTTGCACATATTTGAGCCGCGTTATCTAAACATGATAGAAGACAGTATGAAAACTGCGAGCCGGTTTATTGGTATGGTACAGCCCTACTCAGCGCGTGGTGGTGACATGGTTTTGCACTCTATCGGTTGTGCCGGTCGTCTCAGTCAAATTTCAGAGACTGAGGATGGCAGGTATATGGTGACGCTGTCGGGCATGAGCAGGTTTCGTGTAAAAGAAGAGGTTGAGGGCTTTGCTCCGTATCGAAGATGCCATGTGACCTGGGACGGTTTCGAACGTGATCTAGGCAAAGTTGAGAAAGATACTAGTTTCGATCGCAAAGCCTTTTTATCTATCCTAAAACGATATTTCGATAACCAACAACTTGCGACTGATTGGGATACTATGAAGGAAGCAGATGATGAATTGCTTATTAATTCTTTGTCTATGCTTTGTCCTTTTAAGCCTGAAGACAAACAAGCTTTATTGGAGGCTCCAAGTCTAAGCACCCGTCGAGAAACTTTGACGACACTGATTGAATTTGCATTGCGTGGTGGTGCAGATGAAGATGTTTTACAATGAGCGCAATTGACCGAAAAATGTTAGAATATTTGATCTGTCCTCAAACGGGAGGGCCTCTAAAGTATGATGCAGACAGTCAAGAGCTAGTATCGAAATCTGCGCATCTGGCTTATCCAATTAGAGACGGCATTCCTATAATGCTTTTTGGTGAGGCTCGTGAGATTGAATAGAATATCAAATTAACTCTAAAGCTCTTGCCCTCTCAAAAGTTTTGGTACATCGCCCGATGTGCCTGCAGCATTTGCAACTAACGCCTGACGCAGGATAGTATTATTATTAACAAGACCTAAGCCTAAATCACGTATCGTGCGGGTTATAGGATTATTGTTTGAAAATAAATTATTAACACCGTTTGTAACAAGACTGAGCATCGCATTGTCAAATCTACGCCAGTGTTGGTATTGCTCTAAAGTTGTCTGATTTCCCAAATCTTGGCCCCGTCGTTTTGTTTCACATAATATCTCTGCTAGGGCGGCAACATCTTTAAACCCAGCGTTCAAACCCTGACCTGCTATTGGATGTACTGAATGTGCGGCGTCACCCACGAGAGCGAGACGCGTATCAATCATTTGATGTGTCGTAGATAATTTTAGTGGATAAATGTAACGACTACCAACTAAAGAAATATTACCCAAAAATTTACCAAATCGGGGTAGCAACGCATCAAGATATTCATCACTTTTTAAATTATGAATAACTGAAGCTGTTTCGGATTTTTCGGTCCAAACAATGCCACTGCGATTTCCAGTGAGTGGCAGTATGGCCAATGGGCCAGCTGGCAAAAAGTGTTGATATGCAATGCTATTGTGAGGTTTTTCATGTTCAACTGCACAAACTAAAGACGATTGCCCGTAATCCCAGCCTATCCGATGTATTCCAGCTGCTGCCGCTGTTCTTGAATTCTGACCATCAGCGCCAACTAAAATGGAAGTAGAGAGTGAGGTTTCATTATTCAACTCAACGAGCGCGGTTGGTCCGTTAAGTGTTTGTTTTATAATTTCTACTTCAGGGAAATAGGCCACGTTTGTCTCGGCTAAGGACTTTAATAGGGCGTGCCTTAGGTGGCGATCTTCCACAACAAAACCCATTGGGCCATCATTAAAATCTCTCTTGTTAAAGTGCATTGCAAAAGGTGAGGGTTTTTCATCAATAGAACCGTCTGTAACTTTTATTTCAAGCATTGGCTGAGCTTTAGAGTTTAAGTTAGGCCATACATTAAGAGCTGACAGCATTTTCTTACTCGCTGAAGATAGTGCATAAGACCTACCAGTAAAATCACTGCTAGAGAGTGTTTCTCGTGCCTGTTTGTCAATTATAGCTACACTTATTCCAGCATGATTTAATGCTAGAGCTAACGTAATACCATTAAGGCCACCGCCAGAGATGATAACTTCATAATCCATATTACTGACATGATGTAGCTAAGAGATGTTGTCGAGGGGTTAAGACACCGTTAGTTTGTAAATAAACAGGGGAGGTCGAGCAATGGAACGATGGTTGGAAATGAGCGCTGCAGCCCTTGGTCGAGAGATTGGCAAGGGTAATATTAATCCTATAGCCTTGACCCAAAGATATTTGGATGCAATTCACGCGCATCCATTTAAAGATAGAATCTACACGGTCGTCACAGATGAACGCGCCCTGCTAGAGGCTACTGCAGCTGCCGAACGTTCAGCTAGCGGTCAACGCAAATCTGCCTTGGACGGTGTTCCAGTTTCTTGGAAGGATTTATTTGATAGTGCAGGTACGGCTACTGAGGCGGGTAGCTTGCTGCTGAAGGGACGCATCCCCGAGGTGGACTGTGAAGTTCTGAAAACTGCAACGTCCCTTGGCCTGGTGTGTCTTGGCAAAACGCACATGTCTGAATTAGCGTTTTCGGGTCTTGGCTATAATCCTAAAACGGCAACTGCGCCTTGTGTAAATGATCACTCAGCTGTTTCAGGAGGTTCTTCCTCGGGTGCCGCCGCATCTGTTGCATTTGGATTAGCAGCCTTGGCTATTGGGTCAGACACCGGTGGATCGGTTAGGGTGCCAGCTGCTTGGAATGATTTAGTTGGGCTCAAGACTACAAGCGGCCGACTGTCTTTAAGCGGCGTGGTGCCGCTATGTGCTCGCTTTGATACTATTGGACCTCTCTGTCGTTCAGTTGAAGATGCCTCGCTTGCGTTGGCATCTTTAGAGGGTGCTCGCCCTGTAGATTTAACTAACTTTAAATTAGAGGGTTGCCGTTTTGCAGTTTGTGATACGGCTGGATTTGATGATATCCGAGAGGGACCGCAAGAAGGTTTTAGTAATGCTATACATAGATTGAAGGCAATGGGTGCGGTGGTTGAAAACCTTGAACTCCCCCAAGTGCAAGAAGCCCTGGACCTCACTGGCGTCCTGTTTACACCTGAGGCTTATGGAACCTGGAAAGATCAAATTGAGCTCAAACCTGAATTGATGTTTGAAGAAATACTTCTGCGGTTTCGCAGTGGGGCTAATATTTTAGCACCTGACTACGTAGCAGGTTGGCAAAAGTTGGATCAATTGCGAGCTGATTATTACGATGCTACATCAGGTTATGATGCCATATTAATGCCTAGTTCACCAATTTTGCCACCTAATATCAATCGTCTATCTCAAGACCATGAATATTATGTCAATGAGAACCTGCTGGCGCTGCGAAATACCCGTATCGGCAATCTACTAGGAGCTTGTGCCTTAACATTGCCTACTGGCATCCCCTCCTGCGGCTTGATGATCGTATGTCCTCCAATGCAAGAGCATCGCCTTTTAAGGCTTGGAGCAGGAGTTGAAAATGCTTTGGCGTGAATTTACTTTCAGATTTTCTGTGGCAGTTAAGCTAGCCTAACGATCCTGACGAAGAGGAACTAATATATGATACCGACCCGATTTGACTTGCTCCCAACCGCTACTTGGCCTCGCTTGCGCACTCTCCTGGATTGTCATGCCCCCGGGGGGGATGTCATTAACATGACTATTGGTGAGCCAAAGCATAAGTTTCCTGATTGGGTTGTGCCTGCCCTAGTGGATGCATCTTCAGGATTTAATAACTATCCTGATAATTATGGCACGGAACAACTGCGCAGAAGTATCTGTGGGTTTCTTAAGCGACGATATCGGGTGTCCATGGATCCAGATAATCAGGTAATGGTTCTTAACGGAACGCGGGAAGGCCTGTTTAACGCAGTTGTTGCACTTTGCCCAACAGGCTCAAAAATTTTTATCCCAAATCCATTCTATCAAGTCTACACCGTAGCTGCTATGGCGGTTGGCGCCCAATCGGTCTACCTACCAGCAAGCGCTGAATCAGGCTTTCTCCCTAACTTAGATCACCTTACACCGTCTGAACTAAATGAAGCATCAGCATTCTTCCTTTGCTCACCCGCCAATCCACAGGGTGTGATAGCTGACGTAGATTATTGGACCCGTCTGCTTCGACTGGCTGAGACTTATGATTTTAAAATTTTTGCAGATGAATGTTACAGCGAAATCTATCGTAGTGCGCCACCACCTGGGGCTTTAGAGGTTGCTGCTGAAATTGGCGCTGATCCGGAACGTGTGGTTGCCTTCCACTCACTATCCAAGCGCTCAAACTTACCTGGCTTGCGGTCTGGATTTGTAGCGTCTGGGTCGAGGAACATAGCCCAGATTAAGCAGCTACGAGCTTATGCAGGTTGCCCGGTAGCTGGCCCCATACAGGATGTTTCTGCTAAAGTGTGGGCTGATGAAGAGCATGTTGTTGCTAACAGGCAACTATATTGTGACAAGTTTGAGGCGTCTGACCACATTTTTGCCGGTATTGATGCATATAATTCACCTCTGGCTGGGTTTTTCTTGTGGTTACCTGTCGAAGATGATCAAATGGCAACATTAAAACTTTGGACTGAAAAAGGGGTGCGGGTGCTACCAGGATCATACTTGGGGCAAATCGCAAACGAGCAGAACCCTGGGTCCGGTTACGTCCGAGTTGCTTTAGTGGCTCCAAAAGAAGAAACGCAGCGTGGATTAACTATTATCCGTGACTGTTTGTATAAATGATGTTGAGGTTTACATGGCATATCCAACCCGCGGGCGTGATCCGCTTTTGGACGCTACAACGCAGGCTTTTTTAGAGAAGCGAGGCGTTGAAGCTCTTGGTTTAATTTTTATTCTTGTAGGTGTGTTTTTAACACTTACGTTGGCAAGCTATTCGCCGGAGGATTCGGCATGGATGAGCTCGGGTGGCCGCGAGATTGGTAACCTTTTTGGCCAACTAGGTGCCACGGTTACGGCGCCCTTGATGAAAATTATGGGCCTTGGCAGTTGGAGCATTCCGTTTCTTTTTGTTGTGTGGGGCATGCGTTTAATTACCCATATTGGTGCAGAGCGCATGTTAATTCGTCTTATTTACGCACCAATTTTTTGGGCACTGTGTTCCCTGTATCTAGCCACTGTAACACCACATGCTGATTGGGTTCACAATTTTTCTATGGGTGGTCTTTTCGGTGATACTGTTCTCTATATAATACTACAATTATTGCCTGGCTCGGCTGCTTTGGGCGCAAATGTTATTGCAGTTATTCTTGGGCTACTTGTAATTCTTCTAGCTTATTACGTAACCGGCCTGGTGTTTTCTGAGTTAAAATTGGGCTTTAAGACAATCGGCTTGGGAGTTAGTAAATCACTTTTTTTTACTGGGAGGCTAATCGGATCAGGTATGTGGCGTGGAGTTATTACTGTGAAAAACCGCCGCAAGGTAAGAGATACACCACTTAATTTGGAGCCTTCGCCGATAAGGAACTCAGCTATAGATCCTACATCTTCTGGGCTAAAAGTACACGGTAACCTTGATCCGCTGCGCTCACCGCCGTTGGATCGAGCCCCAATATCAAAATCTTTCTTTTCGCGAGTGCCTGAACTATTAAAATTATCGAATGGGCAGGCTGAAAAGCCTATTCTGGGCTCTGATGTTTCCAACCAAGTGGAGGATATACAGCAAGACCGTATTCGGAATAAAATTGCGGCTGTTATTCAGCTACGGACACCACAAGTCAGTTTAGAAAGTGATCCAAAACCAATATTAGTTACGCCAAAAGTTGGGCGGCCAACGGGACCAGTACCGATGCTGCTTCAATCAGATCTTGAAGTGCAGCGTGAAGATAACCCCATAGATAGTTTTGGTGATGACCTTCTAGATACTGAATTAATGCCCCCGAACCATAATACGGAGCAGTTAGATAGTAATATTGTTAGGCCGGTCGTACAGCACTCTATAAAAAAGCCTATTCAGCCATCATCCCAGGCTATTGATGAAGCTAACCCAAAATTGCAATTTGAGGCGAAAGATTCTGAACAAACTTATGAAAAGCCACCGTTGGGGCTTTTGATGAACCCTACTGCAATACAGCGCCACGTACTGAGTGATGACGCATTAGAGAGTAATGCCCGTATGCTTGAAAGCGTTTTGGATGACTACGGTGTGAAAGGTGATATTGTAAGTGTTCGCCCCGGCCCAGTTGTGACAATGTATGAACTTGAACCCGCACCTGGGTTAAAGGCTAGCCGAGTGATAGGCCTGTCAGACGACATAGCAAGGTCAATGTCGGCACTTTCTGCCCGAGTAAGTACCGTCCCAGGACGTACTGTAATAGGCATAGAGTTGCCAAACGATAATAGGGAAATGTGTGCATTACGAGAAATCTTGTCGGCGCGTGATTTTGGCGATGCCAACATGAAATTACCTCTAGCGTTGGGCAAGGATATTGGTGGTGAGCCAATTGTTGTAAATCTTGCAAAAATGCCACATCTGCTGATAGCTGGAACGACAGGTTCTGGTAAGTCTGTTGCTATTAATACGATGATTCTTTCGCTACTTTACCGACTGACTCCCGAAGAATGCAGGATGATAATGATTGACCCAAAGATGCTTGAACTGAGTGTCTATGACGGTATTCCGCACTTATTAAGTCCAGTTGTCACAGACCCAAAGAAGGCTGTAGTCGCCTTGAAATGGACAGTTGGCGAAATGGAAGATCGTTATCGAAAGATGTCTAAAATGGGTGTCCGTAATATTGATGGCTACAACAGTCGCGTGAAAGATGCTCAGTCAAAAGGAGAAATGTTTAGCCGCACAGTTCAAACTGGCTTTGATGATGGCACGGGCGAACCGTTATTTGAGACCGAAGAGTTTGCCCCAGAGACCTTGCCATATATTGTCGTAGTGGTTGATGAAATGGCAGATTTAATGATGGTTGCTGGCAAAGAAATTGAGGCATGTATTCAACGATTGGCACAAATGGCACGTGCCTCTGGCATACACATAATTATGGCAACTCAAAGGCCGTCTGTAGATGTCATTACTGGCACCATTAAAGCGAATTTTCCAACCCGTATTTCGTTTCAGGTAACATCAAAAGTAGACAGCCGGACTATCTTGGGTGAGATGGGCGCCGAACAGCTTCTGGGTATGGGTGATATGCTCTACATGGCGGGCGGTGGGAAAATTACTCGTGTCCATGGTCCATTTTGTTCAGATGAGGAGGTAGAAGATGTTGTAAAACATCTTAAGACCTTTGGGCCTCCAAAATACTTATCAGGTGTGGTTGAGGGATCACCCGAAGGTAAGGAAAATGACATTGACCTGGTTTTGGGTCTTGGTGGTAATTCTGATGTTGAGGATGCACTTTACGACACTGCAGTTCAAATTGTGATTAGGGATCGTAAGTGCTCAACGAGCTACATTCAGCGGAAGCTAGCAATTGGATACAACAAGGCGGCGCGCTTGGTGGAGCAGATGGAGGATAGTGGATTAGTCAGTGCTGCAAATCACGTCGGTAAGCGAGAAATTTTGGTACCTGAACAAGGATAATTTTTTTAGTACTGATAATGGACATCAAAATAGAGTGTTTTGACTTTCGCAGAGTTCTACAATTGGTGTACGCAATAGTTATGAAATCTCTTTATGTTTTACTACTTTTAATTTCTGGACCTGTTTTTGCTGAGAAAATAAGTTTGGATGAGCTTTCTGCTTATATGAACAGTATTGTTACCGTTGAATCTACCTTTAATCAAATAAATGACAATGGAAGTTCTTCGACGGGTAAAATGTATTTAAAACGGCCTGGAAAAATAAGATTTGAGTATGGTCCACCAAATTTGGGACTGGTTATTGTGGGTGGTGGGCAAGTCGCTGTTTTTGATCCCAAATCGGACAAAGAGCCCTTTAGGTTTCCGTTGAACCAGACACCCCTCAATATTATCCTTAAAGAAAATGTAAATTTCAAAAAGGAGAATATGGTATTAGAACACGTTTCCGATGGTCCGAGCACGGTATTGAGCCTTCAAGATCCTGCTCACGCTGAATATGGCTATATTAAACTCGTTTTTACAAACCATCCGGTGCAATTACGCCAGTGGATAGTTGACAACAATTCTGGCAATAAATCTATAGTGGTGGTTGATGACTGGACTGAAGGAAAAAAAATTCCAGACAGACTATTTAATATTGGATGGGAAATGCAGTTACGGTAGCTGGACTTTAACTTCAACCTTTTCCACAACTTATGAGTTGCGATTTGTACATTTCTGTCCGTTTTTGAAGATTGTTAGCGATACTGATAAGCCATCTTTTTGATTTATAAGAACCTTTTCGATACCCATTTCGACCCTCATGATAAGCTAAATACTGATTGCGGGTATCCCACATGGAGATCCCAAGGTTTCGCCTGCTTTGTGCCATATACCAACCCATAAAGTCGGTAGCATCGCGAATGTTACTTCTCCGCGCTCCCCAGCGGCCAGCTGTCGATTTATACTCCTCCCACGTGCCGTCTAGGACTTGTGCGTATCCATAAGCTGAACTTTGCCGGCCATTAGGGACAACCCAAAGAAAATAAGTCTTTGGTGTTTTAGCCTTTGATTTGAACTTACTCTCCTGCCATATGATTGCCATCTGTACAGAAATAGGGACACCGTATTTGCGTTTGGCGGCTCTGAAGGCTGGAAGAAAACCCCGACGCTGATCTAGAATTGAACATGCATTGTCCAAGGATTTCGGCGCATTCGTATAATTTCCTGAAGAGGAACACCCAGCAAGTAGGGTCATTAAGATAAGGGTACGAAAAGTCTTGCTCATTTTGCCACTGGCTTTATTTTATTTTTTTTACCTATAGCGTCTTGGAATAATTATGCAACGTCAGGCAGTAATGCTTTAGCTCTTCTTTCGTTTAAAATTCTATTACCTGTTCCAGAAATTTTTTTTGTGAAAGCTGGACATTTTTGCGTTAGATCGTCTATTAAAAAAATACCGATCGGGGGCATGTTGTGCAGACTGAAGCTAAATATCATTTGGGCCAAATTGTATGCCATAAAAAACACCCCTTTCGAGGAGTAATTTTTGATGTGGACCCTGAGTTTGCAAACACAGAAGAGTGGTATGCTTCGATCCCTGAGGAAGCTCGCCCAATTAAGGATCAGCCCTTCTACCATCTACTGGCAGAAAATGATCAGAGCTACTACATCGCATATGTCTCAGAACAAAATTTGATAGCAGATATTTCTGGTCAACCGGTCGATCATCCAGATGTTCCTGACTTATTTGGGCCTTTTGAAGATGGGACGTATTCCATACACTTTCAATTTAATTAGAATTAGTAACCTAGAGCACAGCCGTCTTTACGTGGATCGGAAGCCCCAGTTAAAATACCGTCATCTCCAATAACGATTGCTTGAGCGCCACCAATTGGTCCTTCAGGGATTTCAATTTTATGACCCATATCAGCAAGTCTTTGATGGACCTCTGACGCATAGCCACGTTCAATTTTTAGTACACCATTATCATAGAAAGACCTGGGGGCATCTATTGCAGCCTGAATATTTAGGTCAAAATCTAGCATATTCGATAACAATCTAGCATGTCCATTTGGCTGATAGGCACCACCCATAACTCCAAATGGCATGGTGACCTGTCCGTTTTGTGCCAACATTCCCGGTATTATTGTATGCATGGGCCGCTTGCCACCGGCTAGTTCATTGGGATGACCTTTTTCAAGCGTAAACCCTGCACCCCGGTTCTGGAAAAGAATATCATATTTATCAGATGCTATTCCAGATCCAAAGGAATGAAAAATTGAGTAGATTAGAGATACAGCCATTCGATCTTTGTCAACGACAGTTATGTAGACTGTGTCCTTATGAACGGCCTCTGCGGCAGTTGAGGGATTTGCCATAGCTCGTTTGAGGTCAACAAGAGATGCTAGACTTGCAGCGGTTTCGGGAGCGAGCATGTGAGACATACGGGTTGTATAATCGACATCTGCAATAAATCTGTTGCGCGCATCGTAGGCTAGCTTTGAAATCTCTGCTTCAATATGAGCACGTTGGGCGCCAAATGGGTTTAGATTTGATAGTTCAAAATGCTTCATTATGTTAAGCATTAAAAGGGCTGTCGCACCTTGTCCGTTGGCTGGGTGTTCCAACATTTCAACGCCTTGGTAGCTACTACTTAACGGGGTTCCGTAGCTTGCTTTTGTAGCCGCAAAGTCATCAATAGTATGTGAGCCACCGAGCGCTTGTAGGCTTTTGACCATATCAAGAGCTACGGGCCCGCTATAAAAACCATCTCGGCCCTTACTTGCTATTAATTCTAATGCTTCGGCTTGAGCCGGTGAGCGGAATATCTGGCCTACTTTTGGTGCGCTTCCGTCAATCAGAAATTTATCTATTGCGGAACCCTGCAAAGCTTCAGCACCGTCACTCCAGTCGAAGGCGACCCGCGGTGCCACTGGTATACCTTCACGTGCGTAATGAATTGCTGGAGCCAATACTTTGGCTAAGTTCATGCTGCCAAAATCCTTAATCATTCGACAAAACCCATCAACAGCACCAGGTAAGGTTACCGCATCTATACCACGCAGTGGCACGACACTGAGGCCCTTTCCGCGAAGAGTAGAAGCATTTGCTGCTTTTGGAGCGCGTCCAGATCCATTTAAAGCAACGACATCTGAGGCCGAGTTTTTCTGAATAAGAGCAAACATATCGCCGCCTAGGCCTGTCATCTGTGGCTCGCACATTCCGAGTAATACTGCTGCGGAAACGGCCGCGTCTGCAGCGTTTCCTCCTTTTTTTAGTATGTCTATTGCAACTGTTGCGGCCAATGGGTGAGAAGTTGCACACATGCCGTTGGTTGCTAAGACTACCGAGCGGCCTGGGAGGTGAAAATCACGCATTGTATTAGATACCTTTTAAAACTTATTTATAATTAGAATATTTATTCGAGCAGATGTGAAGGGTAATGAGCTATAAAACCTACTTATTTTTTTATTCGTAGTGTGTTCCTTAGAAGTGCTGATTTATAAGTAGAAATAATGAGGTTTACAGTGTTTTAAATAAAGGCATAGTTATAAAAATTGGTGGGGTTGTGGTACTTCTGACTATCGACTGGGGGAGACTAGAATGAGTAATTTTCCAACTGTGGCAAGGGTTGTGATTATAGGAGGCGGCGTTGTTGGCGTGTCTACATTGTATCACTTGGCTAAAGAGGGCTGGACCAACTGTATTCTACTTGAAAAAAACGAATTAACCGCTGGCTCCACCTGGCATGCCGCAGGAAATTGTCCATCATTTAGTACAAGCTGGGCTGTTATGAATATGCAGCGTTACTCGCTTGGTCTATATGCTGGCTTGGCGGATGAAGTTGACTATCCGATGAATTATCATGTTACAGGCTCTATACGTTTAGCACATGATAAAAGGAGAATGCAGGAATTTGAGCGTGCCCGCACGATGGGGCGGTATCAAGGCTTGGGTGTAGAAATGATGTCTGTGGCGGATATGAAGGATGCCTATCCGTTCCTTGAAACACATGATTTAGCTGGTGGCCTTTGGGATCCTGATGATGGGGATATTGATCCTGCCCAACTTACTCAGGCGCTGGCTAAGGGAGCCCGTGATATGGGAGCAACTATCCAACGATTTTGTCCAGCAACGGGTGTGACCCAAGTTGGTGATGAGTGGATTGTTCACACGGACAAAGGCGACATTCGTTGCGAAAAAGTAGTAAACTGTGCGGGTTACTATGCACAGCGTGTGGGTGAATGGTTTAGGCCTTACGGTGGCCGTACGGTACCAATGACTGTGATGAGCCACCAGTTCTTTCTCACTGAGGAAATCCCAGAGTTAAAAGAATGGACAGAATCTAATGGCCAAAAAGTGCCACTTCTTAGAGACGTTGATTCATCTTATTATTTACGTCAGGATAAAAATGGTCTTAACCTAGGCCCTTATGAACGCAACTGTAAGGCGCATTGGATCACACCAGAAGATCCAATGCCAGAAGACTTCAGTTTCCAGCTCTACCCGGATGATCTTGAACGTTTGGAATGGTATATTGAGGATGCTATGGAACGTGTTCCAATCTTAGGCTCTCAGGGGGTTGGTCGCGTTATTAATGGCCCAATCCCATATGCGCCAGATGGATTGCCGTTGATTGGGCCAATGCCGGGTGTAAAAAATGCATATGAGGGGTGTGTGTTCACCTTTGGTATTACCCAAGGTGGTGGAGCCGGTAAGGTGTTAGCTGAGTGGATCACAGCTGGTGAAACCGAGTGGGATATGTGGGCAGTTGATCCACGGCGGTATACAGATTATACTGACCAAGACTACTGTAATCAAAAAGCCATGGAAGTTTATGGCCATGAATATGCAATGCATTTCCCCCATCATGAATGGCCGGCAGCTCGGGATAAGAAACTATCTCCAGTACATGAAAAGGTAGTAAAGGCCGGCGGAGTTATGGGTGCTTACAACGGCTGGGAGCGAGCAAATTGGTTTGCAGGGCAAGGTGATGACGTATCTGAAGAAGCTTCACATACCTGGGACCGACAGGGGCCATGGGCGCTGAGGATTAGAGAGGAAGCTGAGAACGTGCGGGATAACTGTGGAGTGCTCGACCTCCCGGGGTTCAGTCGATTTACTCTTTCAGGAAAAGGTTCCTCACAGTATTTGCTGGGACTTATTACGGGAGGTTTGCCCAAAATTGGAAGGATGAACCTTGCATATTTTGCTGATACGCGAGGACGAATTTTAACTGAGATGTCCGTTATTCGTCATGAGCATGATCGCTTTACCTTGATTACGGCTGCTTCTGCCCAGTGGCACGACTTTGATATTTTGAACAATGGTCTACCAGAATTTTTAACACTCAAAGATAGTACAAATGAAATTTCTACCTTAATTGTGACCGGCCCCAAGTCTCGAGATGTTTTGAATGCTATAGGCACAGACGCAGACTTGTCCCTTGGATGGTTAAGCCACCAATCTGCAGTTTTAGCCGACCAGCCTTGTACGCTAATTCGTGTTTCATTCGCTGGAGAGCTTGGCTGGGAAGTCCATGCTGAGAACGCAAAAATTCCCATACTCTACGATGCTATAATTTCTACTGGCGCCAAACCTTTTGGAATGTATGCGCTAAACAGTTTGCGTATTGAAAAAGGGTATCGAGCTTGGAAAGGTGACCTCTCCACTGATTACAGTCTTTTTGAGGGTGGCCTTGGACGATTTGTTAAATTAGATAAAGTGGAAAATTTTCCTGGGAAGGCAGCACTTCAAAGTGAAATGCAGCAGGGTTCAAAAAAGTTTTTTGCAACTTTAATTGTGGAGGCAGGAGCATCTGATGCTCCATATATGTCAACGATCTGGTATGATGGTAAAATTGTTGGTGAAACAACCTCTGGTGCATTTGGTTACCGCGTGGGTAAGTCTATAGCCTTGTGCGTTCTACGTAGTGATGTGGCAGCCGCAGGGACAGAAGTTGAAGTTGAAATTTTTGGCCAACGATGCAGGGCTACAGTACAATTAGATCAACCGCTTTGGGATGCTAACAATGACCGCCTACGCGCCTAGTGTGATGGTACTCAAGAATAGTAAAATTGCTTTCTTTATGTATTCAGAGGTTTTTTTGTGACTGTAAAAATTTAACTTAGCGGCTTTGGGGTTGGACATGATTATTCTAGATGGCGGAATGGGGCAAGAGCTAGTAAGCCGGGCAGGTGCTGCAACGGATCTTTGGTCGATGCAGGCTCTAATAGATGAACCCAAATTAGTTCGTCAGGTTCATGATGAGTATTTTAAGGCTGGCGCGCACATTGCCACCACTAATACATATTCAATTTTGCCAGATCGGCTAGAATCCAAGGACTTGCTTCAACATTTGGTACCTATGACCCACTCTGCCTGCCAAATGGCTGTCGAAGCAAGGGACGCTCATGGTTCAGGACAGGTCGGTGGATCTCTTGGCCCACAAGGCTTTTCCTATCAGCCTGATAAGTCGCCACCCTCAGAGCAAGCATCTGAGATATATGCTGATTTGGCTCGGTTACATTCAACATATGTGGACTTTCACATCTTAGAAACGATGTCGTCAATTGATCAGGCTAGGGGTGGCTTAATGGGTGCCAGTGTTACTGGACTGCCAGTTTGGGTTTCACTATCGGTGAACGATAGTGATGGTGCCAAATTACGCTCAGGAGAACTTTTGGCAGATGCCATACCCATGTTGAAGGAATTTAACCCTGCAGTCGTCTTGATAAATTGTTCTTTGCCTGAGGCGGTGTCTCAGGGGCTGCCAGTGTTGTCAGATAATAGCTTTACTCTGGGTGCATACGCAAATGGGTTCACTGGAATTCATTCAGATTTTAATTCAATTCATGCGACCGTAGATTTGCTTAGATCTCGAACAGACCTGGGCCCTTCAGAATACTTAATTTTTGCAAAGACTTGGGCTGACTGTGGTGCATCGGTGATTGGTGGCTGCTGTGAGGTTGGACCTGATCATATTGCTTCCTTAGCAAAATATTTTGAGGCTTAATTAGGGATTTAAGTATTACAGGAGGGTTTCATGGTTCTGGTTCCTACTAAGGCAAGGGCAGTAATTATTGGTGGTGGGGTTGTGGGATGCTCAGTGGCATATCATTTAGCCAAGCTTGGTTGGAAAGATGTAGTTTTACTTGAACGCAAACAGCTTACTTCGGGAACCACATGGCATGCTGCAGGTCTAATAGCGCAGCTTCGCGCCACTGCCAATATGACGAGGTTGGCTAAGTATAGCCAAGAACTATACGGTAACTTAGAGACAGAAACTGGTGTTGCCACGGGCTTTACGCGTTGTGGGTCTATCACTGTCGCACTTACTGATGAACGTAAGGAAGAGATTTTTCGTCAGGCGGCTATGGCCCGAGCTTTTGGTGTGGAAGTAGAAGAAATTACTCCTGAAGAGGTTAAATCAAAATATAAGCATCTAAATATCACTGGCGTAACGGGGGGTGTTTGGTTGCCACTCGACGGTCAGGGTGATCCAACTAACATCGCTCTAGCCTTAGCAAAGGGCGCTCGGCAAATGGGTGCGCAAGTCATTGAAAATACGAAAGTCATAACTGTTCAGCGTGCAGGGCGTCGGGTTACATCTGTACAATGGAAAAATGAGCAGGGAGAAAATGGCACAATTGAATGTGAAAATGTAATTAACTGTGGTGGAATGTGGGGCCATGAGGTTGGTCTTATGTTGGGCATTAATGTGCCACTACACGCCTGTGAGCATTTTTATATTGTCACTGAGCCCATAGATGGATTAACGCAGATGCCAGTACTTCGGGTGCCAGACGAATGTGCTTATTATAAAGAAGACGCTGGCAAAATGTTGCTTGGTGCATTTGAGCCTCTATCTAAGCCCTGGGCTATGGATGGGATTCCCCAAGACTTTGAATTTGACCAACTTCCAGAAGATTTTGATCATTTTGAACCAATTTTAGAATCTGCCGTTGAACGCATGCCAATGTTAGCTGAGGCAGGCATTCATACATTTTTTAATGGACCAGAAAGCTTTACCCCCGATGACGCGTATCATTTAGGTCTTGCTCCAGATATGGATAATGTTTGGGTTGCTGCTGGGTTCAACTCTATAGGTATCCAATCAGCTGGGGGAGCGGGACAGGCCTTAGCGCAGTGGATGGAGGGTGGCCAGAAGCCTTTTGATTTGGGCGACGTCGATATTAACAGAATGCAGCCGTTTCAGGGAAACAAGCACTATTTATTTGAACGTTCTAAAGAGACCCTTGGCTTGCTGTACGCTGATCATTTTCCTTATTTGCAGAAGCGAACGGCTCGAGGTGTACGGCGCACACCATTTCACCAACACTTGAAAGAAAACGGTGCAGTTTTTGGTGAGCTGTCTGGATGGGAGCGGGCAAATTGGTTTGCAAATCCAGGGCAAACCCCTGAATATAGTTACAGCTGGAAACGCCAGAATTTCTTTAAAAATGTTGCAACCGAACATAAAGCAGTTCGTGAAAATATTGGCCTTTATGACATGTCATCTTTTGGCAAGATTCGGGTTGATGGCCCGGATGCCTGCGCATTTATGAACTATATTGGCGGTGGACAATATGACGTTCAGATAGGAAAGATCGTATATACTCAATTTCTTAATGATAATGCTGGTATTGAAGCTGATGTGACCGTGACGCGGATGTCTGAAACTGGCTACTTGGTGGTAACCCCCGCTGCATCACGACTGGCCGATCAAACATGGATGCTGCGCCACAAGGGAAATTTTAACGTAGTGATTACCGATATCACCGCTGGTGAGGGTGTATTGGCCGTTATGGGACCAAATTCACGGAAACTGCTTGAAATAGTTTCGCCCAATGACTTTAGCAACGCCAAAAACCCCTTTGGTACTTCGCAAGAAATTGAAATTGGAATGGGTTTAGCTCGGGCGCATCGTGTGACTTATGTTGGCGAGCTAGGTTGGGAAATCTATGTTAGTTCTGATATGGCAGGACATGTATTTGAAACCCTTTGGGAAGCCGGACAGACCCAAAATGCTAGGCTTTGTGGCATGCATATGATGGACAGCTGCCGGATTGAAAAAGGTTTCCGACATTTTGGACATGACATTACTTGTGAGGATCACGTTCTGGAGGCTGGGCTTGGTTTTGCAATTAAAACTGACAAGACTGATTTTATTGGGCGAGATGCGGTATTACGTAAAAAAGATGCTGGTCTTGATATGAGATTAGTGCAGTTCAAACTTACAGATTCAGAGCCGCTACTTTACCATAATGAAACAGTTCTTCGTGATGGTAAAATTGTGGGTTACCTATCCTCTGGTAATTATGGTCATCATTTAGGAGCAGCCATTGGGTTGGGTTATGTCCCATGTCCGGGAGAGACTGAGTCAGATGTGTTGGCGTCAAGCTATGAAATTGATGTGGCTGGAACACGTGTCAAAGCTGATGCCTCGCTCAAACCAATGTATGATCCCACTGGCTCTCGTACTAAAGTGTAAAGGTCTTTATAAAAAGATCACAATCCAACGACACAAATTTGTTTTTCTAATTAATCTATAGGTACTTAATCTTATTGGTCTAAAATGGTGACCCAGGCAGGATTCGAACCTGCAACCTGCCCCTTAGGAGGGGGCTGCTCTATCCAGTTGAGCCACTGAGTCACATTTTTAAAAGTCCAGTTTGTCCAATATTGTGGATTTATTAAGTATTCGCAGTATACCTTCCCTTTCGTTAACAACATCATCAAAATGTCTTTTACTACGCTTTGCCAAAATATCCAATTCATGCCAGCAATTTATGCAGATTTCGGTATCACGTGTTTTAAGTTGAAGTTTGGTTACAACGATTGGTTCATCAAAGTCTGGATGTGGATTTTCTGTCCTGTTGCAAAAGTGGCAAGCCGCATCACTTTTGTTGTAAATAAAGTTTGGGTTACACATATCTCTCGTCTTCCTGCCACATAAAGCCTTTGCCACTAGCCGCTCTTTTCCATTACTATAGAGGAAGGGCAATAACGTTTATATCAAAATTTAGTTTATGATTGGACCTAAATAATTTAAAAGATCTGTCGTTTCTATTTTTATGACAGATAAAGAAATTATTCATACAATTTGGGGACCAGGCCCACTTAGGAAGCAGTTTGACGTTGCACCTTATTCGCTAAAGCCTGATGAACTGAAAATGCTACAGCGTTTGGACCATTTAAACTCAGCGGTGAACGCTAAAAGGTTAGTCACCTCAAGTATCGAATGAGGCTAATAAGTGGCAGGGCATGAGGAGCCAGCAGCGCGGCATTTTATAATCTAAAAATAGCCATCCAATTTTCTTTAATGTCTTCATAATTCCGCTACCCCTTGATATGAGTTAATTGAACAATATTTAGGAAAGTTAATAATGAGAAAATATGTCTATGATATGTGGTGCGTTGTCATGGATCACGACAAAAACCCATTAAGAAATATTCCAAACACAGCGACACGACATATGATTATGCAAATACTTGCATGGATGTGGTGCATCGCTTTTGGGCTAATTGTTGGCAGTTGGTACGCTGTTGGCGTAAGCCTGATAGGCCATTTTTTATTGCTAGGGGCTGTTGGAATTACTGTAGCGACATTTGAGACGGCCAAACGAAAACCACAAATCTTTATGAATGGACTACGCGGTAAAGGTGGAGAACATGAATAACTGTGAGTTATTTTTTCAGTTGACTATTTGAACACTAACATAAATCTGCCTGGCGAGTTGGATCAATTGGCTTGCCCTCTAAATTTACTTATTCCCAATCCACCCGGTACATTGTTTCATTTTTTCGTAAGAAGAAGGGTGTAAATGGGCCGCTGTAAATGGCTTGAATGGGACCACCATGGATGGTGTGTCCATCCTCAAACAATGCATTTTCCAAAACATTAGCATATTTGTTATTTCTTTTATTAGTTGATCTCCCTGAATATTTGATAACTGCATAATGCCCACCTTTTACAGTAACTAGTTTTACATTATTGGCCTTAGGAAGTGGAGTATTTAGTTTAGAATAACTTTTGGGTAAGAAAAAAACCATCGTTAAACCGCTACCTTCATCTGATTTTAGGACAGGGACAGTCATTGCAATCTTTGACGCAGTTTGGTTTTCACCAGAAATGTATCTAAATAAGCGTCTAAATGCCCCACCTTCTCCTGAAGTCTGTAGAGTTTGAACAGCTAGCCTATCTTCGTAGTATCTTATTTCATATACTTCCGTACTTTTGAGTATTGTGTAGGTTGGTTCTTCATATGCCATGGCTGTACCAATATGATTGAAATAAAAAAGGATGAAAAAAGTTATAAATTTCAACATGTACTTAATTTTTTCATTTTCATTCTCTGTGCTTTGTCCCGCTCTCTAGTTTACCAAGAATTGAGAACTCAAATCAATTTAAGAATTAGCTGTTGTTAACTGTAATTCTAAGAAGGAGTTGATGTAGATTATATTATTTAAGAAAAAAGGCTAGACTCGAAAGCCTAGCCATGGAGTTTAACATCACAGGGAGACTCTTCTAGAGCAAAAAGTGTGCCAAAACTCTAAAAAAACTCAAGTTGTTGTTTTATTTGTTATTTTTGCGCATTCTTACAGTACGATGAATAAAGATATATCTGTCAAATTTTTCATAACTTTTTCTGACGGTTTAGAAAGCGCTGGCTGTTGCATTAATTGCTGTTCCGGAGGTAGCTTTGTGCAATGGATATTTACTTAGACCCTTTCAATCAACACAGGCAGAGATGTCCAAGATGTCAATCACCTTTGAACACTGTCGTTGTGCACGGACATGAGCAGTGCCTAGTCTGTAAGTCTAATATATTTGAGTGCTGCTCAGGTGATACTTGTGACACTGATCATAACTTAACTGTTGGGTACAAAAGGGCGTGAGTTTAAGCGGAATGAAGTTGTCTGCGCGTGTCACTGCAGTTTTTGTCGAAAAGGTAAGGCTAAGGTGTACCACACTAGAATGTCTTGCGATATTACTCATGTGGAATCCAACAATAGCCAGCGTAAGTCCTTGGAAATTCTATGATAACTGAATGGTAAAATATATAGATAATGTAAATGCCCGTGCTCACCTAAGGTTTATGGAATGGCAAGCTGTATTGCGGTTGACGTACCATCGCGACTACACAGATATGGCGCAAGCTTTTCCTGAATACATGGAAGTATGTGATCAATGGCACGAGCAATATAAAACTTACATCAAGCGGAATCCCAAAAGGCTCAGGGCGGTTGCCCTTAATTCAATTTACCTAAGTTTGCTGAATAACAAAATTGAAAATTTAGAGGAGTTTTACCTAAGATTAAGCACAGAAGTTACAAATCTCAGGACGAGTAAGTCTCGTGTAAAAAAGGCTGTGCTTGATGAAGAAAATTATGTAACTGAGTTCAGCTTTGACACAAAAATAGTTGGTTTTCAAAATAATAACCGGATTGTTAATTTGGTTCTTAAGGAAGCTGTAGAATTTGTTCATACTGGTTATACGAAAAGTGAGTTAAATAGCGCTTTTAACGACTTAGTTTTAGAATATGTAGAAGCCCTGATAAATAAGAAAGAGTTAGTGGCTCTAAGGGATTTATTTTTAAAAAAGGTTTATGCCATGGAAAAATCTATAACACGCGCAGAGGCACTCATTCTTAGAACTCCTGATAAAAAATTGGCGAAAGATGCGTATCATCTGTATGGACTTTTTAAACTGCGCTGTGAGGTGGGCGATGCTTGGACGTTATCTCAAACGGAACTTGCCAGAGAAAAGCTAGGTGTTGGAAAGCCAGCAGCTCTGAAAGCGGTAGATTTACTCATTAAGTTGAAATTAATAGAGATATTTGAGCAAGTAACCTTCGTTAATGCTGAAGCACAGGCGACTGTTTATAAGCGCATAGGCTGATATATTGTTTGCTCAATGAAAACAATGATAGGCATTAGAAAATCATGTGGCATGGAAAATATAAAAAATTTATAGGGATATTTTATATTTATACTTAAGGTTTCAGCCAGTAAATAAAAAGTATTAGCAGATCATTTAAACTTAAAAACAGGAAATTATAAAATGAAAATAATTACAAATGTTGAGCTATCACTCGGCTATCAGCATTGGAAAAAACTAATGCTTGAAAATAAAAAATTTAGATAAGAAAACCAAATACAACTTCTCGCTTATGGACACGAAGAGGGTAACGAAAATAAGGTTTGGGTAGTGATGGAAGTTCCTTCTTTGGAGCACATGGCTGGAGTGATGAATAAACCTGAAATGATTCAAATGAGAGAAAAGGCTGGGGCAATTATCGAAACTCAGAAAATGATTAAGCTTGTCGAATAAAGTTACCAAGGTTGAACAGAAGGCAATTTGAGAGTTATAGCAGTGGCCCACTTTATGATCGTATGTCAGTGACAACATAGGGTGGGTCGTCGCACCGAAGAAACCTTAAATAAATTAATAAGCTTGGCAGCCGCAGTTAGACCAACGCCACGCATTTTTTTGATTCATCGTCCCAAGTCATTCCTGGTAAGCAGAACTGGGACGGGTCAGATTCTCCATTGGGGCAGTTGGGTGCTTCCTGTGCTATCGCTGTTGATGAGTAAAAAATTATGATTATAAATGTCAGAAATTTTTTCATAATGTGTTTTCCTCTAAAATCAGGTCTCTTTTGTCTTTTCGTATTAAGTAGGTACCATCACCTTACTTTTACTGGCTGGTAATAATCTAGGGTTGCTGGTCGAGGTGTTGGTTTATGTCAGCATGTGGCTATCTAATTTAATACCTTGTGTGTTAGTATAAAATTTCAGTCTTGGACAATTGTTTTAAGGCTTAAAGATCGCAAAAATATGGATTGAAGTGTGACACAAAGAAAATATCCACTCACTTTGAGAGATGTATCTGAAGTCTCTGGTGTTTCTGAGATGACCGTAAGTCGAGTTTTGCGCAATAAAGGTGATGTTTCAGCGACGACCCGTTCAAAAGTTTTAGATGCAACCAAGTCTTTGGGTTATGTTCCGAATAAAATTGCGGGTGCTCTTGCCTCCCAACGGGTTAACCTAGTTGCTGTGATTATCCCCTCCATGTCGAACATGGTGTTTCCAGAAGTGATGACTGGAATATCACAGACGTTGGATGAAACTGACTTGCAACCTGTCGTTGGAATTACCAATTACCTCCCAGACCGAGAAGAAAAAGTATTATATGAGATGTTGTCTTGGCGTCCCTCGGGCATAATTATTGCGGGTCTTGAGCAATCTGAAGCTTCGCGCGTAATGTTAGCAAACTCAGGCATTCCAGTTGTACAAATCATGGATATAGATGGAGATCCCATTGATGCTATGGTTGGCATTTCCCATCGCCGTGCTGGTCGAAAAATGGCAGAAGCTATTCTAAAGTCTGGCTACCAAAATGTTGGTTTTATGGGTACCAAAACACCACTTGATCACCGCGCTAGAAAACGATTTGAAGGTTTCACGCAGGCCTTGGCGAAGCAGGGCGTGGAAATTGCTGACCGTGAATTTTATGCAGGTGGCTCTGCGCTTGCGAAGGGCCGTGAGATGACCGAAACTATTCTACGTAGATCTCCTGATTTAGATTTCATATATTATTCAAATGACATGATTGGTGCGGGTGGTTTGTTGCATTTGTGGGACAAAAAAATTGATATTCCTAATCAGGTGGGCCTGGCAGGTTTTAATCAGGTTGAGCTTATTGATGGCCTTCCACTTCGGTTAGCCACGATGGACAGTTGTCGATTTAAAATAGGTCAAACGGCCGCTCAGATTATTGCAGTGCGTAATGGCTTGCTAGACTTGGCTTTAGAGAACATTGTTGAATTTTCACCAAAAATAGAATTTGGTGATACCCTACTTAGAAAATGACTGCCCTACTTTTGAAAATAAAACTGGAGTGCTTTCTTTTATCCAGACATCGTATTTTTTCATAATATTTGTGAAAAGATCCGTTTGTAAGAAATGATCAAGCCACCGGTGCACGTTTGGCAAATTCTGTGCATAAAACCAGTTTTTATCAATATTTGAAAACTGTCTAATAAAGGGCAGGACAGCCATGTCAGCTAACGAGCAGCCTTCGCCAAACATCCAATTAGACTTTCCAATTTGTACGTTTAAGTCTGTCAAAAACTTGAGAGCCTTTGCTTGCTCCAACTTTGCATCTAAATTTGGAAATCTTACAAAATATTTTGTGTGATCCAAAGCATCTTTAAAAGGACCATCATTTTTTAAGATCCATTCATACCCCTCGTTTGGCATATCCAGCCAGTGTTCTGGATCTCCCTGCTTTAGAGACCAAATCATTATATCAAAACTTTCTTCGATTATCTCGTTGCTGGTAATTAAAACAGGTACGGTTCCCTTAGGTGATGCTGACAGCAATTCTGGGACCTTATCGCGTAACAAAATTTCTCTCAGTTGTACCTGAATACCTGAGATGTAGATTGCTAGTCGTGCACGCATGGCGTAAGGGCACCGCCTGAAGCTATATAAAATTGGCTTAGCATCACTCAAGCGGCATGTCCCTGCAGTTGTTTGGAAGAGGCGGAAGTAATCTTGGTTTCTATAATTTTACCTTCTGGCTGAGCGTCGGAAAAAACTACTTCTGCAAACTGTGGCGTACGACCCATATGTTGGCTTTCCATCAAAACAGCATGTGGTTGGCCAACTTGGGCATTAAGGTGTTTCTCAACCTGTAATTCCCCTACCGCTCGAAGCCGAGCTGCTCGGACTTTGATTTCACGGCCATCGACCTGGGGCATACGTGCTGCAGGGGTGTGTGAGCGCACTGAATAAGGGAAGACATGCAGCCATGTAAGATTACACTCTTTAATTAGGGATAACGATCTCTCGAAATGTTCTTCCGTTTCTGTCGGAAAACCCGCAATAATATCTGCACCAAATGTCATTTCTGGACGAAGATGGAGGACTTCTTCTGTGAACCGTATGGCATCATTGCGCAGATGGCGACGCTTCATTCGTTTAAGAATTAAGTCATCTCCGTGTTGTAGTGATAGGTGAAGATGTGGCATTAATCTTGGCTCGCTTGCAATAGCCTGCAGCAGGGCGGGGTCAACTTCGATTGAATCAATTGAACTTATCCTTAACCTTGGCAAATCAGGTACCAGTTTTAAGATCCGTAGAACCAACTCGCCCAGTTTTGGAGTTGCTGGAAGGTCTGCACCCCAGCTTGTCATATCTACTCCGGTTAAAACAATTTCAGCATAACCCTTGTTAACTAGTCGTTTAATCTGATCGACGACTACCCCTGCCGGAACTGAACGAGAATTGCCACGCCCAAATGGGATTATGCAAAAGGTGCATCTGTGATCACATCCGTTTTGAACTTGCACATAAGCACGGCTGCGGGTGCCAAAACCATCAATTAAATGTCCAGCGGTTTCAGTAACTGACATAATATCGTCCACTTGAATTGGCTCGGTGCCAAAGCCATCTACCAGACGGCTCCACGTTGAAGCTTTCATCTTTTCCGTATTACCAATTACTAGATCAACTTCTGACATTTTGGAAAATGTTTTGGGTTCAACCTGCGCAGCACATCCAGTTACAATAAGTTTTGAATTTGGATGTTTTCGACGGAGTTTGCGAATATCTTGTTTTGCTTTTCGGACAGCCTCCGCTGTTACCGCACAGGTATTAACAACGATAGTATTACTCAGATTTGCTTTATCTGCTAAGTCCCTCATGGCCTCGGTCTCATACATATTCAATCGACAACCGTGATTAGAAAAAACTGGTTTATTCATGTTAAGCTCTTTAAAAATTGGGTAGTGAGTGTTCCGTTAAATACGTGTGAAGTATCGCCTGACATCCAAACACCATCTTCACGCCAATCAACATAAATAGTGCCACCGTCTAGATCAATTTGAACTTTACGCCCGGTCAATCCAAGTCTTGCCGATGCTACAGCAGCGGCACAAGATGACGAACCTGACGCTAAAGTAACCCCAACGCCACGCTCCCACACACGCATACGCAAATGATCTTTTGAAACTTTATGAACAAATTGCACATTAGTTCGTTGGGGAAATAGCGGATCGTTTTCAATATCAGGTGCAACAGCTTCTAATTCGACTTCATCAACATTTTTGACAAAAAAAGTACAGTGTGGGTTACCCATCCCTGTGGCGGTTGGACTTCCATCCATCGGCAAATGTAATGTATCCATCTCGCGCGCTAGGGGAACCTCGTTCCAAGCCAAGAAAGGGTGTCCCATATTAACGCTTACCGTATTATTATTACGTAGAGCAAAAAGAATACCCCGTTCTGTTGTTAAGGTTAGACTATTTAAATTTAGGCGTTCCATTTCATAACATGCCACACAGCGGGTAGCGTTTCCGCAAGCTCCAGCGCTGGAGCCGTCTTTATTAAAAAATGTCAGGGCGACATCAGCATCTGGAGAATCACTAATTACAGCAAGTTGGTCAAATCCAATGCCTCGGTGACGATCTCCTAGGGCGCCAACCAATTTAGGAGTGATTTTTTGGACACCATTGCGGGAATCGATAACGACAAAGTCATTACCGAGCCCATGCATCTTCATAAAAGTTATCTGGTGGTCCATTTAGGCCGTATATCGATCAAATTAAAAGGAATCTAGTATAAGCTCAGATAAGCTCTTGACCCCGACCGTTACCCTTCCTAAAACCCGCTTCAGTGGGCCCTTAGCTCAGTTGGTAGAGCAACTGACTTTTAATCAGTGGGTCACAGGTTCAAATCCTGTAGGGCTCACCACTTAGTCAAAATTTTTTATGACAACCGAATGTTTTTTTCTGTACGAAGGGAAAAAATGTATTGTGGTGTTTTCATAGAATATGGCGATTAAAAGTTACCGCCTAGCTTACGTGATATGCCCTGCTCTCACTCGTTTTATTGGTATAGTGACGTTGAGGCGGGTTTGAAACAACAAACGTGATTTTAATATTAAATGTCCATAAAAACTGAGGCTATGGCTAAAAGCATCAATTTATTTTGCTAATTTAGACGCTAAGTCTTGATTCAGAAGTCCATCAAAAGCAATTTTCATCTGAGGGTTTGCAGCTAGTAGTTTTGTAATGCTAGAGGTTTTCCAACTTATTCCCATCGCTTTATCGGTTAGTTTAACTGTAGCGGTTGCTGGCTTCTTTATGAGATATGCTAGTTCTCCAATAAATACATTTGGCCCAACAAGAAACTCTTTACTATCCCGAGCGATGAGCGCTTCGCCATCAATTATAAAATAAAGCCGTTCTGGAATTTCACCCTCAGTAGTAATTTGTTCTGCGCTCGGGCCATCAAACCAATCTGCTATTTTTAGAATTTTTTTAAATTCACCAGGCGAAAGGGCATTAAAAACCTGATATAATTTCTCTTCTTTTTCGCTCATTACGAACGAAGCTCGATCAGAATATATCACAACAATCATTATCGTATTTATAACTACGAAACTTAAACTCCAGAGCAAAGCGCTCCAAAGGGGCGGATCCATAAAAAAATAATTAACTATGTAAAAAATGGTACCCAAAATTATTAGGCCTCGAAGTAATATTTGGTCTCGAACCAAATAAGCAAGGAGCATTAAGAAAGCCCCAATGTGAACCAAGATATCTGCTGAAAGCATTTTTTACTCCAAATTATTTAATCGTCTCAGATAATAATATCTGTTCAAAGCTTTAAACTGCGTCAAGCTGGTTGCAATTTAAATTGCCGCATTTGGGGCGGCTGTCTTGCTATTCGAAAACCAAGCCTTTGAGTTAGGTTTTTAGCCAAACTTCTTGCACAGCTGGGTCCCAACCAACTGTCAACTTGTTGCCAAATTTTAATACAGGTCGCTTCATTAGTGTAGGATGGGCTAGCAATTGGGCATCGGCTTCAGACTCGCGTAACCACATTGATAAACCGCGATAGGTAGTTGATTTTTGGTTAACGAGAGTAGATCCAAATTCAACTAAAAACTCGGCCCACTCTATTTCAGAAAGAGGCTCCGCTCTTATATCCCGAAAGATGACTTCATGTCCTTCGTCTTTTAGCGCCTTTAGCGCTTTCTTACATGTATCACATGTGGGTATTCCATAAAGTATCATATGGTTGCTCCGCAGTTAAAATTATTATTGGGCGTGTACCCAAAGTTTTTTACTTTCTTAATCTTAAACTAAGAATTGCAATACTGGATCGCCAGCAAGAGATCGACTGACCTCTTGCCTTATATAACTATGAATTTTACCTAACTTAGAGTTCTAACCCAAGTTGAATAATGTCTTGAGAAAATTGCTGCGTACTAGACGGCATTTCACCATCTTGGATCCTTGCTTGTTCAAATAACACCCTACATAGAGCTTTTTGTAAGTCTAAACTTAATTTAGGTAACTTTTGTATTAAGTCGTGACCAACATTAACCTCTAGAACTTTTTTACTAGTTTCAAATTCGGGGTTTTGAGCTTTCAAAATACGCTCAAGGTTAAAATCTAGTCCGCCTTCGCCAGCAACCAAACGAACTGGACTGTCGATAAGTGTAGTGGATGCAATCGCATTCTCTACTTTATCTTCGAGGCAATCCTTTATAAGCGCGATGCATACGTCGGAGTTTTTTGGCTTACTTTTTTTACGTTTGGTCTTGGATGTTCCAACCGTATCGATGTCATATTTATCTCTTGAAATAGACACAAACGACTTCTCCTGAAAGATATTCATTTGAGAGATCCAGAATGCATCAATAGGATCTACCATTAATAGTACATCAATGCCTTTTGCTTTAAAACCTTCTAGGTGAGGGCTACTCTTTGCCTGAGCCAAGGTATCACCAGTAAAGTAGAAAATTTGATTCTGACCATCTGCAAAATTATCGATGTAGTCTTGCAGGGAAATCAATTTCTCATCTTTGTTTGAGTAAACCCTGATTATCTCTGCAATCTTGTCTCTATTTTCAAAATCTTCGTAGAGACCTTCCTTAATTACTTTACCAAATTGAGACCAAAATGCGTCATAAGCGTCCGGATCTTTCTTCTGCTTCTTCTTAAGCTCTGATAAGACCCGCTTGGTTAATGACTTGGAAATCTTTTTTAGAATTGGACTACTCTGAACCATTTCACGGCTGACGTTAAGGTCTAGGCTGGAGGTGTCCAGAATGCCCTTTAAGAACCTTAGCCAAGATGGAATAATCTCCTGTAGGTCATTTGTTATAAATACACGATTTATGTAGAGATTAATTTTTGATTTTCGCTCGGGTTCATGAAGATCAAAGGGTGCATTTGTTGGTACGAACAATAAATTTGTAAATTCAACTGTTCCCTCTGATTTATTGTGTATCGTTATAAACGGGTCATCAAAGGCGCCAAAGCTTGAATTATAAAATTCTTTATACTCCTCTTTGGATATTTTTGTTGGCGATTGTGTCCATAATGCCTGCGCGCTATTAACTTGCTCAACTTCACCTTCTTTTTCGCTAATCTTGATTGGTATCTGAATGTGGTCTGAATATTTCTTTACTAGGTTCCGAATGCGGGACCCTTCACAGTACTCTTTTGCATCTTTTTTCAGAAATAATTTTACACATGTACCGACCGGTTGATTCATATCTGACTGACTAATGTCATACCCGGTTTGACCATCACTAGCCCAAGTGTATGCCTTATCAGTACCGGCTTTTCGGGTTGTGACTTCCACTGTGTCCGCAACCATGAATGCTGAATAAAACCCTACACCAAATTTACCAATTAAACTTTGAGCCGCACTTTTTGCGTCTTTATTATCTTCAATTTCTTGCAAAAAACCGGCGGTACCTGACTTCGCAATTGTTCCAAGTGTCTCAGATAATTCTTCGTCGTTGAGGCCAATGCCATTATCTCTAATCTCAACATATTTTTTCTTTGCATTTATGATTATTTCGATTTGGTCATCTTCAGAATTAAGGATCGCAGGCGTAGTTTGCCCCTGGAAGCGACGTTTTTGGATCGCGTCTGAAGCATTAGACAGCAACTCTCTTAAGAAGATGTCCCGATCGGAATAAAGTGAGTTAATTACAATATTTAAGATTTTGCTGGTGTCAGCCTCAAAACTCTTGGCAAATTTATCCATAGTGTCCTCCATAGGTTGATGCTCACTTATCAATGATACTTATCAATTCAAGGAGTTTTATTGTAATTCTAACCATTATTTTTAGTTTGCTGAAAAAGTAGTTTTAAAAAACCCGTAATAGTCTTAATTATAACAAAAAGTTAAAAATTATTTGCTAAACTGATATACAATTATCAGATATATTTTTTAAATTAAATTAAATTCTTTCTATTGGCCATTGCGACTTCTCGTCATTCAGGTGTGCTATCACAGTCTCACCAGCAACCGCAGTTTGACCCAAGCCAACTGATGGCTCAACTCCCTCAGGTAGAAAAATATCTAATCGACTTCCAAAGCGTATTAGGCCAAATCGCTCTCCCACGTTCAACATACCCTGATTTTTTGTAAAACAAACTATTCGCCTGGCAACTAATCCAGCAATTTGAATTACGCCAATTCGAATACCGTTAGTGGTTTCAATGGTTATTGCATTTCGTTCATTATGTTCGCTGGCTTTATCCAGAGATGCGTTCAAAAATTTACCATGGTGGTAATTTATCGCAATTACCTCACCAGAAATCGGCGCTCTATTCACGTGACAGTTGAACACATTCATAAACACTGACACCCTGGTTAGGGGCGTATCACCCAGCAACATCTCTGCTGGTGGCGTAGTTTTTGTAATCAAGGAAACAATTCCATCTGCAGGTGACAGGACGAGCCCAGTGCCTTGGGGGACAGAGCGGACTGGATCGCGGAAGAAATAGTAACACCATATAGTAGCTAACACCCCTAGCCAAAAAAGTGGCTGCCACACAAGCCAGAATACCAAGCTAATTATGGCAAATATAATCACAAATTTTCGGCCCTCTGGATGCATTGGTACAGCCACGACCTTCATCATGTTCATTAATTTATATCCAATTAAAAGTAGTTAAAATCACAAAGGCTGCGAAGATACCATTTGCGCAAAGCATACACAAAACTGCAAGTGAGCCCAAGTCTTTTGCGTGTTTTGCTGGGAGCGACCATTCTGGCGATACCATATCGGCTATTTCTTCAATTGCAGTATTAAGAGCTTCAATGGCAAAAGTTATCAATATTAGTAAAATTGCTAAAATAACAAAACTTTTATCTGCCCGAATTAGTGTAAAGATAACTAGAATCAAAAAGGCTGCTAGGGTTTCGTGGCGAAAAGCCGTTTCACCCCAAAGTCTTTTTGCCCCTGCCCAAGAATATGAGGCAGCAGCAAAAATATGAGCAACACCGTGGATTTTTTCAGGTAGTTTAGTCTTTTTTGACATCAGCTTTATTTCCGCAACGATTAAAAATATCTAGGATAGGTTTATATTCCACGGTTTCGACCCCTGTCATGCCTAAGAGGCTATGAAAAAAGTTCGCATGGCTATATTTTTGAGTTGAATCTGTCTTTAAACACTCAGACGTAATACTTGTTAAGTCTTCGAATGCGTCTGACAACCACACGATCATTGGAACTTTTGTTTGCTCTATTGGTGCCATAAAATAGGGAGCACCATGAAGAAATAATCCATTTTCACCTAAAGATTCACCGTGATCAGAAATGTATATCATGGAAGTGGTTACATGGCTCTGTTTATTGAGTAAAGCAATCAAATCGGCATTTACTTTATCTGTGTAGGCGATTGAGTTGTCATACGCATTAACAATTTCTTCCTTAGTACAGTCAAAGAAGTTGGATGTTCGGCAAGCTGGTTTGAATGTTTCGAGCGACCGTGGGTAGCGTAAATAATAAGAAGGACCATGACTACCAATTTGATGTAAAACCAAAACGGTGTTGTTTTGTATTTCTGGTAATCTTTTAGCTACTTCCTCGACCAGTATGCCATCTAAGCATTCACCTTCGCTGCAAAATTTTGTATTTTTCGCGTAGGTGACTTGCGTATATTTAGTACGCGCGGCCAGCCCCTTATCACCAGTATTGTTATCGATCCACTCAACCTGATAACCTGCACGTTGTATTATATCTAAGACGTTTTCCTGAGAAGTTCCTGCCTCGTAAGAGTAGTTTGCTCGCTCAAATTTAGAAAACATGCAGGGAAGAGAGACTGCTGTGGAAGTGCCACAGCTGGAAACATTATCATAATATATTATATCTTCATTTTCGAGGTTTGGGTTTGTTGGGCGGTTGTAGCTTCCCAGGCTAAAACTTTGTGAACGGGCTGTTTCGCCAATAACCACAACTGTTAAATTAGGCTTTCCCACATTTCTAAAGTTTGAATTTAGAGTTGCATCAGTTCCAATTTCTTGAAATTCTAAAGTAGCAGACCGGGTAATCATAGCTAAGTAAAGAAATGATTCAGTAATTGGAGCTAGTGGCTGAAAGCTTGATTTTAAATCAATCCGTGTCCTTAAAACTGAAGAATTACCCTTGATATCTGTTGCAACCAATATGACAGTTCCCAGAATGCAAAACATAAAAAACAGTATATTTTGGAAAACTGAATAGAAAAACTTTGGATGATCAACTTTAACGTAAAATACTATGATAGCTGGGACTATACCTGACACGCCAACCCATATTAGAAAAGACCTGGTCACAAGGTGCTTTCCCTCCATAAGTGTTGTTGTAACTACATTTTGTATCATCTCTCGATCAATTATTACCCCTAATTGATCCATATAATAAGAAGTCACTGAAGATAGTATGAACAAAAAAGCAATAAATGGTTGCTGTATGCGTTTAATTGCAAAGATTGAGACGATACCGCAGCACAATAATAGCAATGCTATTGCAAAAATTACTCCACGGACTTTTGCGCCAGCAAAGGCATCATCCCAAATCGTCCAAAAAGTTATGTTATGAAGAATAAAAATAACTGCAACCGAAATGATAACAAGAATGAGGGGATGAACACTTCGTGTCCGCCATTTAATGTAGGAATTGAGTGGCGGCATAAATTATTTTTCCAATTTTGAAGCAGATTTACGAATAAATACAAAGACTGGGAGTGTCAGTAAATACACGACATTGCCTATTAGCAAAGTTTCCCAAGGGAAAACAATTAGGCACACCAAAATTGCTAGGATAGTTAAAATAATGGGCAGATTCATCGAAGCAGGAAAATTAGCATCCTTTAACGAAATTGTTGGAAATGTGCCCACAGCGAGCGCACCACAAATTACCAAGAATAACATAGTGGCTACTGTATAATGCTCAGCGACGTCAATTCCCATCATAACCAAAAATAACGGTGATAAGCCAAGACATGCCAAAGCTGGTGCTGGCACGCCAACAAAGTCGGTTGTCTCTAATTTCTGATCTCTTCCTTCTTCCTCATTTTGACTTACGTTAAACCGTGCAAGTCGAAGGGCGCAACAAACTGCAAAAATCATGACTGATATCCAACCAAAACTTGAAGTGGATGAATTTGCAAAAATTGTGAAATAAATAATAAGTGGTGTTGCTATTCCAAAATTAAAAAAATCAGCGAGAGTGTCCAATTCAGCACCAATTTTGCTTTCGCTTTGTAAGGCTCGTGCAAGTCCACCGTCGATCACGTCTAAAATCATGGCAAAAATTAAAAGGTAAAGTGCCAAATTTACATTTCCCTGAAGAGCCATTTTAACTGCAGTCAGCCCAACACAAATCCCAAAAATTGTTACAATATTTGGCAAAGACTTTGATAATGGTTCACGAGGTGGTTCGGCGGTCATTTTATCCAACTCCGAAATTTGTGGCCTACGCGAATACGAAATCCTAAAAATTTAGTAGAAAAGAGTGCGGCTACTAAAAGACCGGTAGCCGCTCCCGCGAGAGTAGCCGAGATTGTGTGTTTATCAAGCATCACGCGGGCGTACATTGTGCATAATAAAACAGGAATAACTATCACTGCGAACCACCAACTATACCGTCGCATCACAAAGTAAGCGGTGGCTCCGGCCAGGGTCGAGTGACCAGATGGTGTATTGTGTTTACTTGTTGATGAAAACGGTCTCTGTCCAAGTCTTGTACCCATAATTTTGACATTATTTAGAATTCGTTTAGGGCCATGAGATGCAATAATCCCTGAAACAGCGATAACTAAAATTTGTTTGAATCCGGCTTTGTCCCTACTGATAATTGCTAAGGCAAATGGCATAAGTGTGTTAATATGACGACCGTATTTTTCTGTTGAAACAACAAATGAAATGTCTTCCCCACCTCTGGATGTGGAGTAGTCGTTTTCTAAATCGCTGGGGTATAGTGAGGATATAAGGATTATTGTTACAAGAAGCACAATAGGAACAGTGTAAGTATGAAATACTGTAATAGGTTGTCTGAGTATTTCAACGAAGGTCATTTCAAGAGTCTCCGTTGCGTGTGTTGAAAATATCAAAATGTGGTTTGTAAATATCGCTTCGCATTTGGAACGCACCCATCACGCTGTGAAAAGGATAATCGTGCGGAAAAGTTACATCTGTTAAAATACTAGCATTAGTTAAGTTTCGGGATTTTTTAAAACCATCTGACATCCAAACCATAAAGGGAACGCGCCTCTGTTCAGGAGGTGCAATAGCAATTGGGGCTCCGTGTAGATAGTAACCGTTCTCGCCCAGAGATTGTCCATGGTCCGAAACATAGATCATGGTTGCGTTGGTTTGTTGGAGACTTTTAAGTTGGCTTATCAGATTTGCGATCACTTGGTCTGTAAAGCGAATCGTATTATCATAAGCGTTAATAAGCTCTTGTTCAGTACATTTTGCGATTTGAACAGTTTTGCATACAGGAGAAAAATGTTCGGACTCTGGTGGGTACTTTCTATAGTAAGCTGGTCCATGGCTTCCGGTAAGGTGTAAAGTTACAAAAACTCGATCAGCATTTGCCTCTTTTAATAGTTTGTCTAGGTTCCAAATTAGGGTGTCATCGTATGCGCCAGATGGACAGTTTGTATCAATACAACTGTCTGATATGTCTTTGGTAGTCTGATAAATATTCACAGTCATTGGTGGTGGCCCAGAATTATTTGTGCGATAAATTGTCTTAATGCCATGACGCGTCAAATAACTTGGCAGTGGCTCAAACTTTGTACGTGAGGGGGCCTGCGCACCCTCATGAGTAAAAATACATGCGGCCGATGATATCGTATTAGTAGAACACGACAGTCCAATTGGAAATATTGCTAACTGGTGATCTTTTGTAAAAGGATTGGTGTTTTTTTTGTAACCTAGCAATGAAAAGTTATCCGCACGAGCTGCTTCGCCCAAGACAAGAACTACCACTTCTTTTTTAGTAGGTCTTTCAGAAAGGAAATATCCGTCTGGAAGAAGTGTTTGCTCACGGTTATCCAAGGCTGAGCGATTAAAGTACCTGGCAGTATTTACGATGTAAGACCACGGAAGAATTTTTCCACCCATGCGTGAAGCATGGCTGTCGTACCACAGCATCGTAAACGATGTCATCATTATCCAAATAGCTAAAATCAAAATTGATCCTATGCCATACCCAAATCTCCAAACGCGTTTTGGGACATCTAAATTGATGGTTAAAACAACAAATGCAGGTACCAAACCTAAAAAGAATGTAGGCACAATAACTGAAATATGTAGAAGTTCTGTGGCCTCTCGGGAGTCTGTATTTAATACATTTGCTATCATGGATCGGTCAATTTCGATCCCATAGCTAATCATAAAATACAGCCCAAAGGCATTACAAATAAATAAAACCGTAACCACCCACCGCATTAGTGAAACTGATAAGCCAGATAAAAAAAACAAGCTTGCAGCTAGAAGGCAAATTTGGAGGATTTGGAGAGAAATGATCTGAATTATACCGTCATAGCTTCTTAAGTCACTGACTGTTAACGCATAATCAAGAAGAGGACTTTGGAACGCAATTAAATTAAATGTGCAAACGATCATCACAAAGGATACCAAGCTTATTCTTAGCGCCCCTAGCCTTTTTAGAAATTTTTGCAAAGCAATAAGTTCCCTCGTTTACTTGTCAGATATCAGAAGACACATCTACGTCAACTCGTTGAGCTTTGATCATATGGGATGTCTCAAACCAGGTGATCGCATAAGCTGAAAAAATGGCCTTTTATAATTAATTTTTGCTAATTTACTCCATAAAGTTCGTTTAACATGCTTAATTTTTCATATCGATTTTGGTGGATAAGTTTTCTTGTTAGAATTCTATGATAATATAACTAGATATTTTATAAAGTAGCAGCCAGAAATCTGGCATAGTTTTTCCAAGCGCATCCTGTTAGATTTAGTTTACTGAATTAAATTTTAAACCTGTATCAATCCAAATACTGAGATTAATTGGCTTATTTTGAGAGAGGCGAAAATGTGCTTAAACCCGTAAGCCCTGAGTTTAAAACGTATTTAGAAACGATATTACCACCGGCTGCGTTTCCAGAAATGAGTGAGAAATACCTTACGGAACCGCGGGGACGATACCAAGGTATAGCTGGTATTTTAGTTGCGCCTGACGGTGCAGACCAAGTGTCAAAAGTCATCTCTGCTGCGGCGCAGGCCGCTATAGGTGTTATACCTTATGGTGGTGGTACAGGCCTTGTAGGTGGGCAGCTTTTACCTTCCTCCAGAGGAGCGGTGCCGGCGCCAATCATTATTAGCTTATCGCGGATGCGTAAGATTAGAAGTTGTCATTCTGAAGAAAATGTTTTGGTGGTGGAGGCTGGTGTTACCTTGTCTGAGGCCAAGGCTGAAGCCCTTAACGTAAAACGACTTTTCCCGTTATCACTTACTTCTGAGGGTACGGCTCAAATAGGAGGAATTTTGGCAACGAACGCCGGCGGGGTGAACGTATTGAGATATGGAATGGCACGTGATCAAGTTCTTGGAATTGAGGCGGTAATGGCAGATGGTCAAATTTTAAAAGGCCTAAAACGTTTACGTAAAGACAATACTGGTTATGATTTACGCCATTTGCTTATTGGTTCTGAGGGGACACTTGGTATCATCACTGCTGCGAGTCTTAAACTTGTTGCACGGCCTAGCAATGAAGGCACAGCATTTTTGGCGGTTGAGAGCCCAACATCTGCACTTGCATTTTTGAGCCGGGCACAGGAGGTGTTGGGTGATAGTATTTCCGCATTTGAATTAATTTCGGCGCAAGCGTTAAAATTTATATCAGAAAAATTTCCACAAATGCGTCAGCCATGGCCAAAGCCACCTGAATGGTCTGTTTTATTGCATCTAGGGCTGTCAGGTGGTCAACGCCCAGAAAAAGCGTTTGATGCGTTATTTGAAAGAGCATCTGATTTGATAATTGACGGCGTCATTGCTCAGTCGCAACAGCAATCTAAAGATCTTTGGAGCTTACGTGAAGCTATACCACTGGCAAACAGAGCTGTTGGAGCTATTTGCTCTTTCGATATTGCAGTACCACTTTCTGAAATCCCTAACTTTATTCGTAGAGCAGGGTTGCGTACCAAAAGGTTTGGTAAGTTGCGGACTAACTGTTTTGGTCATCTTGGTGATGGTAATTTACACTACAATATTTTTCCACCACTGGGAGCATCGGCAAAAGACTATAATGAGACCAGGGATGATTTGGAAAATGAACTCCACTCTCTTGCATATGAGCTTGGTGGATCAATATCAGCGGAGCATGGCGTGGGGCGCCTTAAAGTCAATGACCTGGAACGCTTCTGTGATCCAGTCAAAATGGCCCTTATGCGAACTATGAAAGAGGCTCTAGACCCTTTGGGAATTTTGAACCCTGGCGCAGTTTTACGGGATTGATATTAGGTGATTTGATATGGCGAATAACATTCTGAATTCACCTTGGTTTCTGGAAGGCTTATTGCATTGCGTGTGACAGACTATTCTCCGCCAATCGACCCGTTGGATATTGTGTACCTTGATCACGAGCTGTTGGCTGTGAACAAACCCTCAGGGCTACTATCGGTACCGGGTCGAGGTCCGCTGTTAGCAGATTGCTTGATAACCCGAATACAGGCAGATTATCCTAGTGCACTATTGGTACACCGCCTTGACCGAGACACTTCTGGCGTAATGGTCTTTGCACTATCAGCCCACGCGCAACGGCATTTGGGGCTTCAGTTTGAAAAACGTCAATCTCAGAAGACCTATGTTGCTCGGGTTATGGGCCAGGTTGAATGTGATGAAGGAATTATTGACCTGCCCATAATAGTAGATTGGCCCAATCGTCCAAAACAGAAAATTTGTCATGATACTGGTCGTTCGGCAGTTACCCAATGGCAGGTAATTAATAGAGACATTAAGGAAACGCGGCTAAAACTGAAGCCTCAGACTGGTCGCTCTCATCAGCTACGCATTCACATGATGGAATTTGGACACCCTATTTTAGGGGATCCTTTCTATGGAACTCCCGAGAGCCAAACCGTTTCTCGTTTGATGCTCCACTCTCATCGCCTTCGACTTCGCCACCCTGATGGAGGTGAACTTATAGAGTTTCGCGCGAAAATACCGTTTTGATGCTGTTAATTTGTTTATGCAACTACCTGGCTATAGTTTGTTTCTTTATATAAAAAATTCAACTTGCAACGTGCTAAATAAAGAATAACTGTTGACGTGAATTATAGTTTTTAAGTGTATTTTTTAGGAGTATGAATGATGGATAAATTAGATTTCTACATTAATGGTAGGTGGGTTAAGCCGTCAAAGCCTGAAACACTTGACGTAATCAACCCAGCTAATGAAGCTAAAGTTGCAACTATATCGTTAGGAAGTAGTGCTGATGTAGATCTAGCTGTTTCTGCGGCTCGAGCAGCATTTCCTTCCTATTCCGAAACTCCAGTGAAGCAGCGTGTGGAGTTGCTGACAACTATCCGGGAGATATATAAGCGTAGGCTTGATGATGTTGCTGACGCGATACAAACAGAAATGGGTGCCCCAACCTATCTTGCGAAGGGAGCACAGGCCATGGTTGGCTTGGGTCACCTGAAAGCTGCGATCCGTTCTTTGAGCAACCACGATTTTGAATATATGCACGGTGAGTTTATAATACGTCACGAGCCAATCGGTGTTTGTGGCCTGATAACTCCTTGGAACTGGCCAGTAAACCAAGTGGTCTCTAAGCTTGCGCCATGCATTGCGTCTGGCTGTACGGCAATATTGAAGCCCTCGGAAATTGCGCCCCTATCATCGATGGTCATTGCTGAAATTCTCCACGAGGCGGGAGTGCCTGCTGGTGTCTTCAACCTGGTTAATGGAATGGGACCAGTTGTGGGCGAGGCCATGTCCGCTCATCCAGACATAGATATGATGTCATTTACTGGCTCAACGCGTGGCGGTGTTGCGGTAGCAAAAGCATCTGCTGATAGCGTGAAACGGGTAAGCCAAGAATTGGGTGGAAAATCAGCAAATATTATTCTTGATGATGAAAATTTTGAGAAATCTATCAGCGCTGGTGTAAGCCTTTGTATGGATAATACAGGTCAGTCCTGTAACGCTCCAACTAGGATGTTAGTACCAGCTAGTCGGAAAGAACAGGCATTTGCCATAGCTGCTAAGGAAGCAGAAAAAACGATAGTTGGAGATCCAAAATCAGATGGTACAATAATCGGCCCGCTTGTTAGCGATGTACAATACGAAAAGGTTCAAAATCTAATCGAAAAAGGTATAAGCGATGGTGCAACATTAGTGGCAGGAGGACTTGGTAAGCCAGAAGGCTTAGATCAAGGTTACTATGTCAAGCCAACCGTTTTTGGAGATGTAAAAAATGACATGACGATTGCCAAGGAAGAGATTTTTGGACCAGTTCTGTCAATCATCTCCTATGATGATGTAGATCATGCAGTTACTATAGCTAATGATACTGAATTTGGACTAGCTGCATATGTATCAGGTGAGAATAAGGAAGAGTTAACAGCCATTGCACGGCGTTTGCGCGCTGGTCAGGTACATATAAATTATGGCTCTGGTGGTGCTAATGCACCATTTGGAGGCTTTAAGCAGTCTGGAAATGGCAGAGAGAAAGCTGAATGGGGACTCGAGGAGTTCCTAGAAGTTAAGGCAATTTTTGGCGGATAATTTAAACTAGGTATTAATTAATCTACTTTGTAAAAAGGCCCCAACTAATTGGGGCCTTTTTCGTATTATATCTTAAAGTTTTTAGGACTCAGTTTCTTCCGGAGCCATTTCTTCACCAGTTTCCTGATTAACCATTTTCATCGCTAAGCGAACTTTACCGCGATCATCAAAACCTAGTAGCTTGACCCATACTTCTTGACCCTCTTTCAGGACGTCCGACGGATGATTTATTCTGCGGTTTTCAATTTGACTTACGTGTACTAAGCCATCTTTTTTCCCAAAGAAATTTACAAAAGCGCCAAAATCGACGACTTTTACAACTGTTCCCTTATAGATCGCGTCAGCTTCAGGCTCTGCGACAATAGCGTGGATCATGTCATACGCTTTTTTGATACTATCGCCATTTGGACTAGCAATCTTTATCACACCCTCGTCGTTGATATCCACTTTTGCGCCAGATAGCTCAACAATCTCTCGAATTACCTTACCACCAGATCCTATAACTTCGCGGATTTTATCAGTTGGAATGTTCATGGTTTCAATTCGTGGTGCGTGGATACTAAACTCTTGCGCACCTGTAATTGACTTGGACATTTCGCCTAGAATATGAAGCCGCCCAGCTTTGGCCTGGGCCAAAGCTTTTTTCATTATGTCTTGCGTGATGCCAGCCACTTTGATGTCCATTTGCAGAGACGTGATTCCAGCTTCTGTACCAGCCACTTTGAAATCCATATCGCCCAAGTGATCTTCATCACCCAAGATATCTGTCAAAATGGCATAATCTCCGTCTTCTTCAAGGACTAGACCCATGGCCACACCTGCAACAGGTGCCTTCAAAGGTACCCCGGCATCCATCATAGACAAGGATCCACCACAGACTGAAGCCATAGATGACGAACCATTTGATTCTGTTATCTCTGAAACTAGGCGAATGGTATAAGGGAAATCTGTTGCAGCTGGTAGGACCGCCTGAAGCGCACGCCATGCCAATTTACCATGTCCAATTTCTCGACGACCCGGAGGCCCAAAACGGCCCACCTCCCCAACAGAGTAGGGTGGAAAGTTATAGTGTAGTAGAAAGTTAGATTTATACATCCCATTAAGGGCGTCAATCATTTGCTCATCGTCACCGGTTCCTAAAGTAGTGACAACCAGGCCTTGAGTTTCACCGCGAGTGAATAAAGCTGAGCCATGTGTTCGAGGTAGTAGACCTGTCTCACAATTGATCTCTCGGACTGTATCCAGGGCTCGCCCATCGATACGCTTCCCGTTTTTTACAACATCGCCACGCAGGACCTGTGATTCCAATTTCTTCATAGCGGAACCCAAGTTTTCATCACTAAGCTGTTCCTCAGCCAAACTACCCTTGATTGTTTCTTTTGCTTCAGAAACCGCTGTAGTGCGCTCTTGCTTATCTGTTATTGCATAAGCAGCCTGCATTGCATCTTTTCCGGCAGCAGAAACCGCAGTAAACAGTTCACTGTAATCTGGTGCTTGAAAATTAAATGGCTCCTTTGCGCAATCTTCTGCCAAGTCAACAATAAGGTCGATTACAGGCTGGATTTGCTCGTGTGCAAAAGCTACGGCACCGAGCATTTCGTCTTCTGTGAGCTCATAGGCTTCTGATTCTACCATCATCACGGCATCTTTAGTACCAGCAACAACTAGATCTAGCCGTTGTTCAGGCTCTAAACGTAGATTGTGCATTTCGTCAATTGTTGGGTTTAGGATATAGGCTCCATCCACAAAACCAACACGTGCCGCCGCTATTGGGCCCATAAAGGGTGCACCTGAAATTGTTAATGCCGCTGATGCTGCAATCATTGCAACCATGTCCGGATCATTTACTAAATCATGAGAAAGAACAGTGCATATTACTAAAACTTCGTTTTTGAAGCCTGGAACAAACAATGGCCTTATTGGGCGATCGATCAAACGTGAAGTTAATGTTTCTTTCTCTGTTGGACGCGCCTCGCGCTTAAAAAAACCACCTGGAATTTTACCAGCAGCATAATATTTCTCGTTATAATGTACAGTCAGGGGAAAGAAATCCTGACCTGGCTTTTGGTGTTTGGCAAAAGTTACGTTTGCCATTACTGAGGTTTCGCCCAAAGTGGCGATTACAGTGCCGTCTGCCTGACGCGCAACTTTGCCTGTTTCCAGTGAGAGAGTTTCTTCACCCCACTGCATGGATTTTTTTGTTTCTTTAAACATTTATATTTTCCTATATGGCCCATTGGCCAGTAACATTGCAGCCCCATTGCCGCCGACCCCTGTATCCTATTTCCGGGCGCTGGGATCTTGACGCCACGTCTCAGATAATCGGCCTTTACAGCAAGAAGGTGAGTAGGGAAAGGGCTGGTATTTGCAATCTAATGCTCCAGCACCTCAACCAGGCTTAGTCAATTCTGATTTTTTTAGAAATGAAGGTCTCTGTTTTGTTCCAGGTGGCGATTGAACCAGAATTAGATACAGTTCTCTATAAGCTGGAGTTCCAAAATACTTTGTTGTTAGGTATCGCTGCCTACGGTGCTACTGGACCTATTGCTGGTTGCAAAAAAACCGCACCTCTTTAGATGCGGTTTTGTAATCTTTAATGTATAAAATTTAGCGGCGTAGTCCCAAACGCTTAATTAAATCTTGATATCGAGCTTCATCTTTCGCTCTGGCATAATCAAGTAACTTTCGGCGCGTTGCCACCATTTTCAATAATCCTCGACGACCATGGTTGTCTTTTTTATGAGTTTTAAAGTGTTCGGTTAAAGTTGCAATGCGGGACGAAAGAATTGCTACTTGTACCTCTGGGGAGCCAGTGTCACCATCTTTGGTGGCAAATTCTTTCATCACACGTGCTTTTTCTTCAGCTGTAATCGACATCGGGATCTCCTTTATATGTTAAGGGTTATGGCGCAGGCCGGGATGTCGTCCAGCAAGGCCCATGGAGTTGGTACACATTATCTAGGATTTCAGCGTATAAGTAACTTCTATTCAAAAGGAAAGACTATTACTTGGAAATTCTATTCCTCGAATGCTTTCGCTTTCCAGGAAAAGTTAAAATTGCTCGATGGTGACTGACCTTCAGGTTGGTCATTTCGTACCAGCCATTTTCATAATCCTTTAATCATTCCCAATTTTCCAGTTTTTGTGAATAGCTGATGTAAAGGGGATGCTTGGGGTGTCCCCCTTTAGATATGCCTAGATGAAAAACTGGTTTGTTAGACTTTCTTAAGATTTTCTCAACCTCAGATCCACGGTTTAAATGAGCACCGTTGGTTCCCCATGCTGCAATTATTTGATCTGCCCATCTACAGGCCCCTTTTATAGTATTGTCATTATCTGGACCAATTGGATCTTTGGCTACACGCATTTTTTTGGGATCTGTGCTGCGCCAGGCAAAAATATTAATCACCTGAAAACCGCCAAGTCCCAGAGTTCGTGCCCGCCGTTCACAGCGCTCCACGGTTGGATCATTTTGAACTTCGGTTGCAGTGGATGGATTTAACATTACAAATACGATCCGAGGGGCCTTTAACTTCCAAACCCTAGTCAGAGCATAGCGATATTGTTCACAATCAGAATATCTGGCTATGCTGTGGGCATCGCCTTTGGTGTGGGATCTTATAATCATGCAGGTAGTCTGTGGTATCAAAGGAATTAGTTCAAGCGTTGGCTGAGATCGGATTGTTTATTATGAGGCCTTTTATTTTATGTAAATACTTTGCAGAACAAACTTAACTGGCTTTTCAAACATTAAAGATGTCATGCAAATTAATTTACTGAAGAATTACGCGGTTGGGATGGATTTCACCTGATCTGAATTGACCAATAGCTAGAGCTTTGCCTTCATAGCTAACCCAGATCTCATCACCGAATTCTGCATCAGTAAAGCAAATGGCTGGATTTCCGTTTTGGAGTTTGGTGGCCCCCTCCATATTTGTGGTACCCTTTGGTAAATCAGCTAGCCCGTCCTCTAGAGGGCGCAAATATTTATCAATGTCGAGGGTTTTGGCGAATGGCTCTATTGATTCAAGTGTGACGGAATGCTCCAATTCAAATGGACCAGACCACATTCGCCGAAGTTTGGTGACGTGAGCATAACATCCCAAAGCTTGTCCGAGATCGCGCGCGACAGCACGAACATAACCACCTTTGCCACAGGTCATTTTTAATACAGCAGTATTAACAGAAGGCCGGTCTATCAAAGTTAATTCTGATACAAAAAGTGGACGAGCAGAAATTTTTACTTCTTCACCTGCCCTAGCTAAATTATAGGCGCGTTCCCCATTTATTTTGACGGCGGAAAATTTAGGGGGAACTTGCATGGTCTCGCCAATAAAATCTTCTAACTTCTTAATTATTTCGGCGTTGGTGGGGCGTTTTGCACAGGTTGCGACGACCTCACCTTCTGCATCATCTGTATTTGTTGCAATACCCAACTCTATGCTAAATTCATAAGCTTTCTCCGCATCTGTGATGTACGGTATGGTTTTGGTAGCTTCACCTAAAGCGATTGCCAGTAGGCCAGTAGCCTCAGGATCCAACGTACCTGCGTGACCAGCCTTTTTTGCATTAAAAGCCCAACGTACCCTGTTTACAACGGCGCTACTTGTCATGCCGTTGGGTTTATCAATAATTAGCCAGCCTGAAATATTACGGCCTTTGCGAGTACGTCCCATGGTTTCCTCTTATGTTAAAGAAAGGTGCCAAAACTCAGCATACAAAAATTTCAACTTATGATCGTTACGGAGCCAAATTTTAAACTGATAAGTGCTCAATCGTTTAAATCGCGCCGTACATCATCCCGTTCAAATAGTTGGCGGGTATTTTCTATTCGGTCAAACGTCTCATCGAGCCGAAAGCGCAAATCTGGTGCGTACTTCAATCCGGCTTTGCGCCCAACTAAGCTTCTTATTTGACCTTTGTTTTTAGCTAAGGCCGCGATCGTCTCTGTGTTTTGATTACCACCCAGAGGCATAACGTACACAGTCGCAATTTGCAGGTCTGGGGATGTTGTAACTTCACAAATAGTTATTGAAATACGGTTGAGTTCCGGATCATGTATTTCACCACGTGCCAATATCTCAGATAGAGTTCGCCGAATAACTTCGCCAACTTTCAACTGTCTTTGCGACGGACCTGCGCCTTGGTATGCTCTTGTCTTTGCCATAAGTGGGACATAGGCCCTGTGCCATTAGGTTTGCAAGTGGCAAAACTTTGGGCCAAATACAAAGTAGAGGAGAACGTCATGATGAAAAACCCCGGAATAACGATCACTGGTGCGTCTGGCCGCATGGGGAAAATGCTCGTCAAAGAGGTTCTTGAAAGTAAAAGTGCGCGGCTCGTTGGAGCTGTAGAGCGAGTTGGCCATGCTTGGGTGGGTTTGGATTTAGGGGAAGCAATGGGCGGCAGTGCCAATGGCATAATTGTTACTGATGATCCCTTGAAAGCTTTTGCGCTTTCTCAAGCGATAATAGATTTTACCGCTCCAAATGCCACAATTGAATTTGCTGCATTAGCTGCCCAGGCAAGGGCTGTACATGTAATTGGAACAACAGGAATGACTGATCAAGAGATTGCTGCACTCGAACCGGCAAGTCGTCATGCGGTAATAGTGCGTGCTGGTAATATGTCTTTAGGTGTTAACATCTTGACTAAATTAGTTGAAAAAGTTTCTGCGGCATTGGATGACGATTTTGACATTGAAATTATTGAATCTCACCATCGGCATAAGGTTGACGCACCGTCTGGTACAGCATTGATGTTGGGCGAAGCTGCGGCCGCTGGACGCGGTGTCAAGTTAGCAGATATTCGTGACGGTATACGGGACGGTGTAGCAGGTGCACGGACGACAGGTAATATTGGATTTGCATCAATCCGTGGAGGTGATATTATCGGTGAACATGATGTACTTTTTGCTGCTGCTGGTGAACAAATTACACTTCGCCATTTGGCAACAGATAGAAGAATATTTGCTCGTGGAGCGCTGAAGGCTGCGCTTTGGGGGCAAAACCAAAAACCAGGTCACTACGACATGATGGACGTACTGGGCCTTTGATCTAGATCCACATCTGGTGTTAAAATCGACAGCAAAGTCTTAGGTTTAAAAATGCGCATTTTTTATCTTTCTTTTTTATTGAGTTTGATGGTTGTGTCAGCGCAGGCTGGTGAGCGTATTCTTGATCGTTCAACACTTCTTGATATGGTCTCTCAGAAGGTATTAATTCTCCGCCTTTTTGGCATTAAGCTAAAAATTATGGAAGATGGAAGAATTGAGGGCAAGGCGATGGGCCGGGATGTTGTTGGTGACTGGGAATGGCAAGATGGTTTTTTTTGTCGTTCTATGTTTTGGGGTGAGCGTGACATTGGCTATAATTGTCAGGAAGTTTCCATTAAAAACAAAAAAATAAAATTCACAAGTGATCGTGGATTGGGTGCCAGTGCTCAGTTTTTGATAAAACCAAATGCTGACTTGAAATAAAGTTAGAAGTCTATGGCAATGCCTTTGCGCTCCCAATCGCCAAACCTTACGGGTTCAGGACCATCTCTGCCCCCAAGTTCAGCAGGCAATTCTTTTTCTTCAACCAAGTCTTTGCGGGTTTTTGCTTCAGCCAGAGCACGTTCTGCGGCAGCTGTCAGTTTGCTTTTCTTGTTTTCTGTCATAGTGCTGATATATGCCGGTTTGATGAAATCGCAAGGATAGTAAATGCAGCAACCCCAGCAAAAACCGGGTCGACCTGGAACTTCTTTAGCTGGCAAGACAGCAAAACGTGTAATTTTAAATATAGAACGTTTGGAAGCAGTTCGAATTTTAAATGCGGTGATGATAGAGCAAAAGCAACTTTCCGAGCTAACACAATCAACTGAGTTTCAGGCATTGCAGCCTCAAGAACGTGCCCGTGCACAACGTCTGGCGACGCACACTTTAAGACACGTGGGTCGAGCGGACCGGGCCTTACGTCCACATTTGGCAAAGTTACCTGCAGTGGAGGTTTTAAATGTGATGCGCTTAGGTGTGGTTGAAATAGTTGGCCTTGGTGCTCCAGCGCATGCTGTTGTAAATGATTTGGTTTCAATTTGTTCAGCGAATGGTAAAACCCGTGCTTTTAAGGGTCTAATTAATGCAGTTTTGCGCAAAGCTGTTGCTGATGTTTCTGGAAAATGGGACAAGTCGCCCGTCCAAATGATGCCAAAATGGCTTCGAAACCCTCTGAAGGAAGCCTACGGAAACGGCACTGTTATGGCTTTGGAGACTGCTCATATGCGTGGTGCTCCTGTCGATTTGACTGTTACTAGTGAACCAACAGTGTGGGCTAAAAAATTAAATGGTATTGTTTTACCTAATGGATCAGTTCGGCTAAATGAAACGGGACAAATTTCATCCTTTGAGGGCTTTAAGGATGGCAATTGGTGGGTTCAGGATGCGTCAGCTTCTTGGCCGGCGATTTGGCTAGGCCTTCAGCACGGTGAAACAGTTTTAGATGTTTGTGCTGCACCGGGTGGCAAAACCATGCAAATGGCAGCAATGGGAGCCAAAGTGACCTCCCTTGATATCTCGCCACAGCGAATGAAACGAGTTGCTGAAAATCTAAACCGTACAAAATTAAAGGCTGAAACAATTATTGCTAATATTATGGATTGGGAAGATTCACGCAGCTTTGATGCTGTTTTATTGGATGCGCCATGCTCTGCCACGGGAACAATTCGCCGGCACCCCGACTTGCCGTTTGCTAAAGACGGCACTGGTATTTCAGAGTTAATTGACCTCCAAGCGAATATGCTATCAGCGGCGGCAAAACGAGTAAAGCTTGGTGGACGCTTGGTGTTTTGTACTTGTTCCCTGATCCCTGACGAAGGTGAAGTCCAAGCTGAAAATTTTCTCAAGGACAATAATAACTTTGTAGCTGACACCACAACTCCATTAGGAATAGATGAAAAATGGCGTACTGAAGAAGGCGGTTTCCGGTTGAGGCCTGATTTTTGGCCTGATCTAGGTGGAATGGATGGTTTCTATATTATTCGCTTAAACCGATTAATATAAAATTTACTGGGGTGACACAGGGCAAATTTTGGGCGTATTGTTTACCCATAATGTGAGGCATCAGGGTTGCATATTCCTGTAAGAGATAGTCCATATCGGTTGTCCCGGTTAACTCAAATAGAAAACCGTTGGCATTTGAGTCGGGCCGCTTGGTCCCGACCACCTGTTGGTGTGTTAAGTACGCCAGAACCTTGGACTATCGGTCAATATGATCTTGGCAAACAGCTGGTTGAGGGCAATTTCTTGATGCAAGGGCATATTGTGGAGGTTGGTGATGGATCCGTTTGGGACCAGTCCATGCCTTCTGATTTGTTTGAGGCTGAATTACATAGTTTTGGATGGTTGGATGATTTAGCTGCAGTTGGCGACAACGAAGCTCGCGGCCGAGCGCAGACATGGCTCTTGGAGTGGATTTCAAAATTCGGAATGGGAAAGGGTCTCGGATGGAATTCTAATTTAACTGGGCGCCGGTTGATACGCTGGATTAACCATTCAATATTTATCCAGAAAATACTTCCAAAGAATTCAGTAGATATTTTTTATTATTCGATGGCATTACAGACAGTTTTTCTATCACGGCGTTGGCGGCAAGCGTCTACCAGTATAGAACGCTTTGAAGCATTATCCGGTCTGGTTTGTGCGGGATATTCTTTAGTGGGAATGGAGCACCTAGCTGTTTCAGGTTTAAAAGAGCTCGACGTTGAATGTGAATCGCTCGTTAGTCCAGAGGGTACTTTGCTATCTCGAAACCCAGAAGAATTACTCAATGTCTTTGGCTTATTAATTCAAATTAAAATAACGCTTGATTTAGTGAAGGCCAAAACTCCTCAGCTTTTACTAAAAAGAATTGCAAGAATGGCACCAGTTTTGCGCAGTTTGAGGCATGGTGATGGAACTTTAGCACGTTTTCATGGGGGGGGGGCAGGTAGTGAATATGTTTTGGATCAAACGCTCGCCGCCTCTGGAATACGACCAACTATTCCCCAAGATAATGCTATGGGTTTTTCACGGTTCACGTCGGGAGCAACGGCTGTAATTGTAGATGCCGAAGCACCCGCCTCTGGTCCTACTAGTTTCAACGCGCATGCCTCTACTGGTGCGTTCGAACTTTCTACAGGGCGCAACCCATTAATTGTTAGCTGTGGTTCGGGCTCAAGCTTTGGAGATGATTTGCACCTGGCTGGGCGCTGCACTGCCTCACACTCAACAATGACAATTGAAGGTGTCAACTCTTCCTGGTTTTCTAAGAGTGCCCAAAAGCATTTGAGCTACCTTCAAGATGTACCAAACATCGTGAAGGTAAAAAAAACTAGGGCTATTGATGGAGTTCGCCTCAAAATAAATCATAATGGCTATCAAAGTAGCCATGGACTGATGCATGTCCGCACTATGGATCTTCCTGTTGATGGTAAGAGTTTGGCTGGTGAGGATGAGCTTTATCCGCCCCAAAAGAAAGATATGAAACAGTTTGATTATATGCGTGGACAACATTCTGGAGAACTCAAATACGCGGTGCAGTTTCATATCCACCCTGATGCTCAGGCAAGCCTATTAGCGGGGGGGTTAGCCGTTTCACTGACGTTAATTAATGGTGACATTTGGGTTCTTAGACATGATGGATCTAGCGTTCTATCGGTTGAACAAAGTTTGTATTTTGATAATAATTTAATTTATCCGCGTAAAACTTCTCAAATTGTTTTAAGTGGGAAAATTAAGGAATTTACAACTCGTGTTCGCTGGTCACTAGCCAAATCAGTTGAAAAGTCGCAAGAAGCCACTCAATAAAAAGAACTTGGGACAATGGCTTACCATTAGGATTAATAATGATTGACCTCATAAAGCTTCGGCGTGCTTTAATTTCGGTATCTGACAAAACTGGCCTTCTAGAGTTAGCCCACGCTTTAGTAGATCGTGGTGTTGAGCTGGTTTCTACTGGTGGTACAGCAATTGCTCTTCGCGATGCTGGATTGGACGTTCTGGATGTAGAAACGATTACTGGATTTCCTGAGATGATGGATGGCCGTGTTAAAACTTTACATCCAAGTGTGCATGGTGGCCTGTTGGCCTTGCGTGACAACGCAAACCACAACAAAGCAATGGAGGAGTATGGTATTACTGGGATCGATTTGTTGGTTGTTAATCTGTACCCCTTTGAAGAAACTGTTGCTAATGGTGCCGATTATATGGCTTCAATTGAAAATATTGATATTGGAGGTCCCGCCATGATCCGGGCTGCCGCTAAAAACCACAAATTTGTGACTGTGGTTACCGATACTCAGGATTATTCTAATTTATTGAAAGAGTTGTCAGAACTTAAAGGCTCAACCAGTTATTTTTTTCGACAAAAACTAGCGCTCAATGCGTTTGCTCGAACTGCATCTTACGATGCTGCAATTTCAAATTGGATGGCTAAAGAGATGGAAGTAAATCCACGCTATAAGGTTATTTCTGGTTCTATCGTCCAAGAGTTGCGTTACGGGGAAAACCCTCATCAGGCAGCAGTTTTTTATGGGCAAAGTGGTTCACAAAGTGGCGTGGGTACTGCAGTTCAGCATCAGGGTAAAAAACTTTCCTATAATAATATAAATGATACTGATGCTGCAATAGAGCTAGTTGGAGAATTTGGGCCAGCTGAGGGTCCTGCGTGCGCCATTATTAAACATGCTAATCCCTGCGGAGTAAGCCAGGCCGCTACATTAAAAGAGGCTTATCAGGCAGCCTTTAATTGCGATCAGAAGAGTGCGTTTGGCGGCATTGTGGCTCTGAACCAAAAACTAGATGGTATCACAGCTACTGAAATTTGTAAGATTTTTACAGAAGTAGTAATAGCGCCTGATGCAGATGATGAAGCACGCAAAATATTTTCCAAGAAGAAAAACTTGCGACTGCTAACGATTAAGAACTTACCTGACGTAAATATTACAAGCCAAACTATCAGGCAAGTTTTGGGTGGATATTTGGTTCAAGATAAAGATATGGGACGGGTCTCGCCTGACGACTTAAAAGTGGTAACTAAACGTTCGCCAACTTCTACAGAGTTAAGTGATATGCTCTTTGCATGGAAGGTTGCTAAGCATGTAAAATCTAATGCGATAGTTTATGTGAAAAATGGTGCAACAGTGGGTATTGGCGCTGGGCAAATGAGCCGAGTGGATAGTGCCCTAATTGCGGCTCGCAAGGCGAGAGAGATGGCGGCAGAACTCAATTTAAAGAACCCATTAACTCATGGATCAGTTGTGGCATCCGATGCATTTTTTCCATTTGCAGATGGGATACTGACAGTTGCTGAAGCTGGCGCTATGGCGATTATCCAACCAGGCGGCTCCGTTCGGGATGAAGAAGTTATTGCGGCAGCTAATGCAGCTGGTTTAACTATGATATTTACTGGGATGAGACATTTTAGGCATTAGCATGAAAAAAGTTTTACTTTGGAGTACGGCCCTTACTTTTGTGTTGGACCAGGCCACAAAAATTACGATTGTACATTGGATGGGTTTGATTTCAAAAGGTACGATTGATGTTTGGCCGGGGTTTATTCAATTTCGTATGGCGTGGAATACTGGCATCAATTTTGGGCTTCTTTCTGGTAATGGGGACCTAGTGCGTTGGTTTTTGGTGGTCCTCTCGCTGATTATATGTGCTTTTGTATTGTACATGATTCGAGGCGAAAAAGGTCTCTTTGTCCTTATATCTGGTGGTTTTGTGATTGGAGGAGCGCTAGGTAATTCAATTGATCGAATTTTATATGGCGGGGTGGCTGATTTTTTGAATATCACGTGTTGTGGATTTCAAAACCCATATGCTTTTAATGTTGCGGACATTACAATTTTTATAGGCATATTGGGAATGGTTCTATTCTCTTCAGATAACGATAAAAAGCTTGAGGAAAACCGCTAAAAATTGTGCATTTTCTTTTAAATTTTAATTTCATTGTACTACTTTTTATTAATTGAATTTTGGTAATACATTCAAAAGCTATTTTTTCCATATTTATAGAATTTTAGTTGCCAAAAGAATTGAAGGAAGAGTGGTAGAATCGGAGCATAATATGCTACTGGTAGTGTTATGCTTAGTAACGACCCCAACATAGGCCAACCCCAACCTGTGATTCGACAGTTGGATGAAACAGCAATTAATCAGATTGCCGCTGGTGAAGTTGTAGAAAGACCGGCGTCAGCAATTAAAGAACTCGTTGAGAACGCGATAGATTCTGGCGCGACGCGTATTGATGTTGACTACGCAGATGGAGGAAAATCCTTTATTTGCTGTACTGATAATGGTTGTGGTATTTCTGCTGAAGATTTGCCAATGGCTATGATGCGACATGCCACCAGTAAAATTGATGGCTCTAATCTTTTAAATATTCAAAGTTTTGGGTTTCGGGGAGAGGCCTTGCCTTCACTCGGTGCAGTCGGAAAGCTTACGATCATGAGCCGGTGTTTGCAGTCTGACGGGGCGGTATTAGAGGTTGAGGGTGGAAAGCTGAGCTCAGTTAGACCAGTGGCCATGCAGCCAGGAACCCGGGTAACACTTAGTGACTTGTTTTATGCTACCCCTGCGCGCCTGAAGTTTTTAAGATCTGATAGGGCAGAGTCCAAGGCGATTGCTGATATCATGCGCCGGCTGGCAATAGCGGAACCTTCCATTGCATTTTGTTTACGTGACATGGCAACAGAACGCATAGTTTTGCGAGTTCAGGCTGAACAAGGCAATATGTTTGATGCATTGCGTAGTCGATTAGCTCAGGTGATGGGCTCAGCGTTTGTTGAAAATTCTATAGCTGTAGACGCGGAGCGTGAAGAAATCCGTTTGACAGGATTTGCAGGCCTTCCAACTTATTCTCGGGGCGCTGCTGTATCTCAATTTCTTTTTGTTAATGGCCGACCCGTAAGGGACAAACTGCTTTTAGGTGGATTACGAGGGGCTTACTCAGATTTCTTATCCCGAGATCGACATCCCGCTGTTGCATTGTTTGTAGAGTGTGAGCCCACCCGGGTAGATGTAAACGTGCATCCTTCTAAAGCGGAGGTACGTTTTAGAGAGCCAGCTTTAGTGCGTGGGCTTCTTGTGTCTGGGGTTCGCCATGCTTTAGCAGAGGCTGGACATCGTTCGTCATCGACTGTGTCAGATGCAGCTCTTGGAAAATTTGAAGTGCCCGCTGAATCCCGCGTTTATCAAATGGACCGGCATTCCCGTGTGGTTGGACAGTTTGAATCTTCAGACACAAAGAATATGTTTGACGTAGAGCCATCTGCTCGAACTGAGGTGGTGTGTAAGGCTGAATCCCAAAGCTTGCCTCTAGGAGCTGCTCGGGCCCAACTACATGAGAACTATATATTGTCACAAACTGAGAACGGCTTGGTCATTGTTGATGCGCACGCTGCGCATGAGCGAATTATATATGAGAAAATGAAATCACAATTGAAATCGTTTGGCATAAAATCTCAAGCACTTTTAATTCCAGAAGTGATTATTCTTTCAGATAGTGAAACTGCCCTGATTTTGGAGAAAAGTGAATTCTTAATGGAGCTGGGACTTACCGTTGAGCCGTTTGGCCAGGGTGCTGTTTCAATACAAACAATACCAGCGATATTAGGACAAGTTGATGTCAAAAAACTAGTGCTAGATATTATTGATGAGCTAGCTGAAAATGGAGTTACGGAGAGTCTGAGCTCACACATTGAATCTATTTTAAGTAGGGTAGCCTGCCATGGATCAGTACGTACAGGTAGGCGTATGCAGGCTGATGAAATGAACGCCTTATTGCGTGAAATGGAAGCTACGCCACATTCGGGCCAATGCAATCATGGTCGACCGACTTATGTGAGCCTCGCCATGACTGATATTGAAAAACTGTTTGGAAGAACATGATAATGACCCCTGAAATTACTTTAGCTCTGCTAGTCGGAATTAGTTTAATTGCTTTTTTAGTTGTTATTTTATTAATCTTTGTTGCCCGCGCTGCATCACGTTCTGCTAATGCAACCGTTCCTCTTGGCAATCAGCTAGAGTCCCTAAATCAGAGAGTTCAAATAATAGGAGATGGTCAGCAACAGCTAGCAGGTGGCTTAACCCATGTTTCTGAGTCGCAGGCAGCTCAACAGGGAAATATGATTAAGTTAATGGAGGCCCGCCTAGCATCAGTTCAGGAGCAGATGAGCCTTAACTTAAACTCGAGCGCAAAAAATACAGCTAAGTCTTTGGGAGAATTACAGCAGAGATTGGTTACCATTGATAAAGCCCAAGATAATATTCAAAAGCTTTCAGGCGATGTGCTTAGTTTACAAGATATTTTGTCAAATAAGCAAACTCGTGGGGCTTTTGGTGAAATTCAATTACAAGAGATTGTAAGTAAGGCCCTACCATCTGATGCTTATGCTTGGCAGGTAACACTATCAAATGGAAAGCGTGCTGATTGCTTGATCCATTTACCTAACCCTCCTGGGCCAATTGTTATTGATAGTAAGTTTCCATTGGAAGCATACGAAGCCTTAAGAAATGCAACGACAGATTGGGAAGTTAATGAGGCTGCTAAATTTATGCGTACTAGCGTGAAGGCCCACATCAAAGCTATTTCTGAAAAATATATTTTGGACGGTGAAACGGCTGATGGTGCATTAATGTTTTTACCCTCAGAATCAGTTTATGCGGAGCTACACTCCAACTTTCCTGAATTGGTTAGGGATGGATTTGAAGCACATGTTTGGATTGTGTCTCCCACCACATGCATGGCAACGCTCAACACTATGCGGGCCATTTTGAAAGATGCTCGAATGCGTGAACAAGCTGGCGCTATTCGCACTGCACTGCGACTTTTACATCGTGATGTTGAATTGGTAGTTGATCGCGTTGAAAAGCTGAACATACATTTTGGACAGGCTCGGAAAGATGTAGAAGGAATTACAACCGCCGCAGAGCGTGCTGGAAAAAGGGCACATAAGCTAGACAATTTTGATTTTGAGGAAATAGAAGTGGTAGAAAATGTTGTGCCAATAAATAAGTCATGACAGTCTTGGTGCTTGAAGGGTCTAGTTTACTAATCTTTATGTTCTAAATCTATAATTTGTGTTTGGAGGTTTAAATAAGCCTTAAAAATATCACCCTCTGAAATTACTCCCATTAGTGTATTGTCTGACCGATCTAAAACAGGAATTGCTTCACCGACAAAATGAGAGGCAACTTCAATTGCTTGCTGAAGAGACGCATCTGAATTGAGGAAAATTGGTTTATCATCAGCATAAGGACTCAACAAAGCTTCTGGTTTAATTGAAATGAGTGAGCTGAGGTAAACCTTACCAAAAAAAGTTCCTGTTTCCGTTTCTATGTAAGCCTCACTTTTATTATCAGTTGCCATTAGCTCTATAGCATTAGCCACGGTGGTTTCTGCTTTGACCGTGATGAAATCAGCAGAAATAAGTGGTTCAATAGATTTTTCCATTAGTAGTAAGCCACTGCGGCCGTGGCTCAGATCTATATTTCTAAGCATTAATTGTTTATCAAAATATGAATGTCCAAAATAGTGATGACTGAACATGATAGCAGTCACAATACCAGTTAAAGACATCATGGCTAGCTCGTATGAGCCGGTAAGTTCCAGAACAATGATTGTCATCGATATGGGCGCACCTATTACCGCGCCAGCCACAGCAGCCATACCGCAGATAACTATTTCTGGACCTGATGAAACGTAAAGCCCAGTTATCGTTAAAATTTGAGATACAGATGCACCAGCTGCTGCGCCAATAAGTAGTGCTGGTGAGAACACACCACCAAAAAAGCCAAATCCAAGTGAAATAGATGTCGCGATTATTTTTCCAAATAGAATAAGAAGGACTAAGGCCAACAAGGTTTCGTTTTGAAGCAAAGACCAGAGGGTTTGTGACCCAAGTCCCATTACCCCCGGTACAAGCGCACCAATTAAGCTGAGGCACGGTACCATTATTACTGCTGAATGCAGTGGTTTTAATTTAAGTAACTTGGGTAATGATGCAAAGAATAATAATGATTTCATAAATATGACAGCAATAAATCCGAATATTGGTCCAACCAAACAAGATATTAGAATCATTAAGCCTATGGTTTCATTTAATATTGTTTGCTCAAAAAATGGCACTGATGGCCAAACTGCTTGTGTTATTCCAAAGGATACGGTCGAGGCTATTGCGATTGGGGCTAAGGCTTTAAAAGCAAAATGTCTCAAAATTGCTTCGTGCGCAAAAATTATACCCGCTAATGGCGCGCCAAAACCTGCTGATATAGCTGCAGCAATTCCGGCACCTATGAAGACATCAGTTGAAAAGTTTAGTGAAATCTTTGTTTTCAACCATGAACCAATGGTTGCGCCAAGATGAACAAGTGGACCATATTGACCAACTGATGCTCCACCAGAGGCAGACACAAAAGCGGCCAATGTACTAAAAATTCCAAGCTTAATATTTATTTCGTTATCTATTCTATGAACGGAATAAATAGTGTCCGCTGGACCTTGCCATTCTTTATAATTAGAAATTTTTTTTAGCCAAAGTATAATGAAAACTGCCAGGCCAAGAGAAAAATTATAAAGAATAAACCTTTGAGTAAAAGTTTTGGGTCCTTCAAAGACAACACTTATTAGATTGATGCCTGATCTAAAATAATGTGCCGTTACCGCTCCTGCAGCGCCCAAGCTCACGCCAACAAACAGAGCTCCCAACAACAGTAAAACAGCATTATTTGATACTTTAATTGCCAATTTTAAAGCCCACTAAACTAGTTTGTTTTACTTTAAGTAGTTTCTTTTAGGTCCCACTACTACTTAATTTTTTTTTAACTAGTCTACTTTGTCTTTGGGAACAGTTCTCAAAAATAAGATTAAAAGGTATCAGAAGCGAATTATGAATGTCTAAAGGGAAAGAATTACTGGCTGGATGTAAATTTATTTTAGTAGTTTAAATTCTCAAGAAACGCTGCGCCAGTCTTGGAAACCATGAGTTAAAGCGTAATGGCGCATCAGTGGCGGTAAGACAAATACAATCTTCACCAATTTCTGCTGTGGGCGTATGCTCTATGCTTTGGTCAGCCATTTCTATATCACCAACTGTGAACTTAGCAGTCTCATCAGAGAAAGCCCCTTTCAGCACAAGCGTTAGTTCAGTGCCACGGTGTCCATGATCCGGAACGACTGAGCCGGCTGGGATGTAGAGCAATCGCGCAGTGGCTGATTTAGAGGTTTTCAAAACGGCTTGGCGCACGCCCATACCAATTGGACGCCATTTAATGTTATCTAAACTGCTGCCGACATATGCGGCTAATGGATTTGGGATTTCGGTTTTTTGCTCAGAGTCTTTTCTTTTTGGCACCTTCGAAATTAAAGCCAACGTTTTTGGCAGGGCATCCTTGGACATTGAAACTTTTGCTGTTTCGTCTAACAAAACTCCACCAACAGAGTCAAAAGCTTGGGCAGCTGCTCGACATTTATCACACATTTCTAAGTGAGTTGCTACGATCAGATTAAAGGCCTCAGGGAGAGCCCCTGCGGAATATCCTAATAATAATTCATCGTTCAGGTGGTGTTTTATATCATTCATATCATTCATCTCATGGTCTGACGTAATTTATCTAGTGCTAACCTAAGGCGCGATTTGATTGTGCCAAGGGGCAGGCCAGTTTCTATGGCAATTTCCCTATGACTCAAATCTCCAAAATAAGCTTTCTGTAGGAGTGCTTGCTGTGCATCTGGAAGTGCTGACATTGCTAATCGCAGTTGCTCTGTTTCTTGCTGTAAGGTTAAAATATCAGCTGCTTCAGGTTCAGATTCTGGGCCCCAGGTTAAATCTTCTGGCTCAGGGCGGCGCTGTTTACGAAGCGCGTCAATATTTTTGTTTCTAGCAATTGTAAAAATCCAAGTTGATACACTTGCACGGCTTGGGTCAAATAGATGTGCTTTAAGCCAGACTGTTGCCATGACTTCCTGTGCGCAGTCTTCTGCCATGCTGTTTGAGGCCCCAGATCTTATTAGAAAAGACTTAACACGGGGCGCAAAATAATCAAAAAGTTCCGCAAACGCTTTCGAATCTTGACTTTTTTGTACCTGCTGCAGCTGTTTAACCCAATTTTTTAGAGGTTTAGTTTTCTTCACAGCTGGGGGTATAGCCTTTTAGTAAATATGGATTTGCTCTCTAGAAACATCATAAGGGATCTGTCTATCAGATGCACTAGGTACATGATGCCTTTCTAAATTTTTACACATATTGTATCCACGCCCAAGAATTTATTTCAGATCAATTAAAAACAATTTTTCTAAATGTAATCCGTTTGCAAACCGCCTTCGTAGAAGTATTAAATAATAATAAAGGGCCAATAGATGCCATTTGAGAATATTCAAGCAGACAAAAGACGAATAGCGATTATAGGGGGCGGGGTTTCTGGACTGGGTGCCGCTTATGCGCTTAGAGGATCAGAAAACGTAATATTATTTGAGTCTGGTGTAAAATTAGGGGGGCATGCCAGAACTGTACTGGCAGGAAAAAATGGAAACATGCCCGTGGATACAGGGTTTTTAGTTTATAATAATGTAAACTACCCCCACCTGACAAAATTATTTGATGAGCTAGCGGTGCCAACAATTCCGTCAGATATGAGCTTTGGTGCATCAATTGACGGCGGGTGGCTTGAGTATGGAATACTAGCCCCCAAGGCAATCATTGCACAAAAACGCAATATTTTCAGGCCAAAGTTCCTAGGAATGATGCGCGATATATTAAAATTTAATAAATTGGCCAACAAAAGCCTAATTGATTCAAATATCACGATTGGAAATCTTATTAAAGACTGGGGATTGGGGGATTGGTTCCGGGACTATTATTTGACCCCTTTCACTGGCGCAATCTGGTCCACGCCCATAACTAAAATTTTAAATTTTCCAGCACTTCCAATGATAAAATTCATGAAAAATCACGCTTTGCTAGGAACGGGTGGTCAACACGATTGGCGCACAGTGAACGGTGGCTCATGTGAGTACGTGCACAGAGTTGAAAACAAGCTCCGAGAATCAGGTGTTGAGATACGTTTGTCTACGGCAGTAACGTCTGTACGCCGCGTTGATAGCGGTGTTGAGGTAAAAGCAGCTGGTGGTGTCTACGAATACTTTGATGAAGTAATATTTGCTACTCACTCTGACATCACATTAGGGATGTTAAGCGATCCAACTGAGATCGAGCGAAATTCACTCAATTCAATCAAATACCAATCCAACACAATGGTGCTCCATGCCGACACTTCAATAATGCCAAAACGAAAAGCGGCTTGGGCTTCTTGGGTATATACGGAGGAAAAAAACCGAAAATCAGATCATATTGATCTGACTTATTGGATCAACCGTTTACAAAGTTTGCCAGAAGATGATCCTTGCTTTGTAACTCTTAATACCCAGCGACCAATAAAGCCGCATCTAATTTATGACGAATGTGTTTTTTATCACCCAGTTTTTGACTTGGCAGCTTTGCAAGGTCAGCAAATTTTAGCAGATTCGAATGGTGCTAATTCGACTTGGTTCTGTGGTGCATGGATGCGAAATGGCTTTCATGAGGATGGTTTAGCCACCGGTATGGAGGTCGCCCGCGGTATACTCGACCAATCCTCCAGCATGATTGCAGCTGAGTAATGGGTATGGATTATATCCAAGCTCACACCTTTCATGGACGAAAAGGGCAAATCGAAAACTCATTTTGTTATGCGGTGGACTACTTGCTCCTTGATTTTAAAAGCAACGATCGATTTCCTAAGCTATTTTCTCGCAATCGTTTAAATTTTTTTAGTATTTACGACAAAGACCATGGTGGCCCACCGAAAAATGGAATTGGTTTAAGCTGGGTACAAAACATTTTGAAGGTAAATGACCTTCCTGGCCAAGAGAGTATTTTTCTTCTAGCGCAGCCGCGTCTTTTTGGATTTGTTTTTAATCCAGTAAGTTTTTGGTTATGCTTTGATTCACATGATAATCTTTGTGTGGTAATTGCTGAAGTAAGTAACACTTTTGGTCAGCGGCACTGCTATTTGTGTCACCGTGATGACTTTGGACCAATCACGGGGTCTGATACAATTACTGCGGAAAAGGTTTTTCATGTTTCCCCATTCCAACCTGTTGAGGGTACTTACTGCTTTAACTTTGATATCAGTAGTGACTGGATTTCTATATCAATCGAATACAAGCGCAAAGAAGGTGGCTTGGTTGCAACTCTAAAAGGCCCACGCCAGCCTCTCACAAACCGATCTATTTTAAGATCTATATTGCGTCGGCCGTTTGGATCCAGAAGGGTCTTGGCCCTAATACATTGGCAAGCAGTAAGGCTCTGGTGGCGAAAGGCGACTTTTCGTTCTTGCCCAGAGGCCCCACACAATGATGTGAGCAGATGACAGCTGCAAACAATATTTCTCTACCCGCATTTGCTGTATTTGGTGGCATGCTCGCCGCTGCGGGCATACCAATTTATATTTTTGCACCAACGTTTTACGCTGAAAATTATGGCTTAGGTCTTACAAGCATTGCAGCTGTTTTATTTTGGTTGCGATTGGTGGACGCGGTACAAGATCCTTTGTTGGGATGGGCATCCGAAAATATTGGGCGTGAACGTAGTTTTTGGGTAGCTTTCGCAGTTATTATTTTGGTTGGATCTATGGTTTTACTTTTTGCTGTGCCACCCCAAACGTCACCCCTTTTTTGGTTTGCGATCTCGATGACGGGGCTGTTTAGTGCGTTTAGTTTTTTAACAATCAATTTTTATGCTCAGGGCATTAGCACTGCTTCAAAGTTGCCTGGTGGCCACATGCAATTAGCGGCATGGCGTGAAACTGGTGCATTGATTGGAATATGCTTAGCTTCAGTTGCTCCAGGCTTATTTATACTTTGGGGCATGAAGCCAATGCTTATGTTCACATTAACTTTTGGGTGCATTGGTTTAATTTCGTTATGGATGATGAAAAGCCAATGGGTTGTTCCTACCAAAAGAAAGCCGTCAAATTTTTTATTAGTTTGGCAAGATAGAAATACACGGCAATTATTAATTTTGGCATTCATAAATGCTCTGCCAGTTGCGGTGACCTCTTCACTATTTTTATTTTTTGTTGGCCACCAACTTCAGGCCCCTGCCTGGGCAGGCGGGCTTCTAATGTTATTTTTTCTTTCTGCAGCTGCGGCTGCCCCAATATGGACAATCGCGTCACGGCGATATGGAACGCGTCGCTGTCTATTAATAGCTATGAGCCTGGCTATGATGATATTCGCATTAAGTGGTACTCTAAAGTCAGGAGATATTTGGATCTTTGCACTTGTCTGTATTGTTTCTGGTGCATCTATCAGTGCAGACTTAACCTTAATGCCAGCCGCCTTCGCCCAAAGGCTTGCGGTAATAGCACCAAATGGAGGGCAGGGCTTTGGGCTTTGGTCTCTGATGAATAAGCTTACGCTTGCGCTTGCTGCAATTGTACTTTTTCCATTGCTCGAGCTTGCTGGTTTCGACGCAACCGTGGCTCAGCAGACTAATAGTGCTTTAACTATGCTGACCGTGCTATATGCGATTTGTCCATTGTTTCTAAAACTAATTGCAATATTAATTTTAATTAAAACCCCACTACAGGATGATCGGCTATGATATTGGAAATAATACTTTTAGGCGGATGTTCTACCGTTTTGGTAACTTTGTTTTTAAGGAAAACGTTTGGCTTTCAAGCTCAAAAACCGACTGATTACCTGTCTAAGGGTCCTCAATTTGATATTCGCAAAAACCTAAGTGGCCCGATGTTGTCAGAGGGAATTATCTATGGCCCATTTGGTCGTGTAACTTCGCGCTTTGTGGCAAAAATGCATGCAGAATGGAATGGTGATGTTGGGGAGATTACTGAAGTCTTTGATTATGATAGTGGTAATTCTCAAACGCGTAAGTGGACATTAAAAGTCAGGAAAGACGGGAGTATTGAGGCTGACGCCGACGATTTAGTTGGCACTGGCTATGGAAGTCAAGCAGGTTCTGCAGTTGTTTTGAACTATACTATTAAACTTACAGAGGATGCAGGGGGTCATGCTTTGAAGGTGACTGATTGGATGTACCTTATGGAAAATGGTGTAGTAATGAACCGCAGCCAATTCAGAAAGTTTGGAATTAAGGTTGCTGAACTTGTAGCAACAATGCGCCCAGAAGCCTCTGACCAGATGTCGACTGAATGAATTTTATTGGAAAGCGCTATTGGCTAGTTGGTGCCAGTGAGGGACTTGGTCGCGCCCTAGCACACAAAATGAGTGCAGCGGGCGCTGAACTCGTTATATCGGCCCGATCAGAAACACGGTTAAAAGCGCTTGCTGCCGAATTGCCAAATAAAGTTAAAGTCGTAGCTCTAGATATTTCAGATGGTGAAAGTGTTGTTAAAGCAGGCGCGGGTTTGGGTCGCTTAGATGGAGTTGTATTTCTTGCCAGTGTCTACTGGCCGATGCCGGCAAACCAATGGGATGGTGCCAACGCAATTGCTATGGCTGAAATTAACTTTACGGGACTTTTCCGAGTACTGGATCAAGTTATGGCACAGTTTTTGGAGCGAGATGCAGGCCATATTGTCATTACTGGCAGTTTGACTGGATTTCGTGGATTACCAGGCGCCATTGGCTACGGCGCATCCAAGGCAGGCGTTATGTCACTAGCGGAAAGTCTTTATGCAGATTTGCGGACATCTGGTATTAAGGTGCAGTTAACAAGTCCAGGATTTATTAAAACTAGACAAACTGATAAGAATAGATTTCGAATGCCGTTTATTATGTCGCCCGATGAGGCGGCCGATCACATGATACGTCATATGGCCAGCAATCGTTTTAAAAGTAGCTTTCCACGTCTGTTTTCTTGGTTTTTGCGCTCTAGCCAATTTTGGCCTGATTGGCTTTATTTCCGAATATTTGGTTAAACTAGTTCGTTTATTTTTTGATCAAAAACCAGCTTCGCCTTTTTCCAGACACCAGCCTCAATGTTGCCCAATGACAAAAGGCTCGGGAGCAGTTGTGAAGCAAAATCTTCTGAACTTTCCCGTGGTAATATAGACGGTAAATTATCAATAGCTGTAACATCTAAAACTGGGTCATCACAGATTCTCAGTGTAGGCTGTTCCCATGTTGTTTCAGAGTTATAAACTTTAATCGGTGAGTAAAAATTTGTGGGATCGCATGCAATATCACCAATTACAGTAAGTTTGCGTTTAGCATTTATTGTGGATTTTGGAATAAAGACTGGAGTTGCTTTATCAGCCAGTACACAATTCAAGAATATATCATGCTCATAAATTTCTGGATATGGACCACCATGTGCCGTTTCGGCGATGTCCCACTGGGTTGTAGTTACATTAAGTTTTTTGCAGAAATCTATGGCACCACTACCAACGCGACCATTGGCTCCAACAATGATGACGCTCGGCCGGGCTGTAGATAGGTTGGAGGAGATATCTTTTTCTAGGCTTCTGGCGTTTTGAAATGGATGCATTGATGCACATTTTTTTCCAAGCTGGATAGAAGACCAACTTTTTATGGCTACGGCGGCACCGACAAACCCTGCCCAATAGCCAAACGCTGCTACTCTTTTGCCCTTTTCATCTGTAAGGTATTCTAAGTCATATAAAGTGCCGCCCCCAGCAGCAAAGCGGGATAGTAGTTTTTGCCCGTCAGGTTGCCCTTTATATGCATGACCAAACATAATATGACGGTGTTTGAGTGGAGTATTGTCATTCGGAAGTTCTTTTAAACCAAATATAATGGTGTCGTTTGGTGCGTTCTGCCAAGTTCCTGCATCTACAATTTTAATATTTTTAAACTGCTGAATTGGAATTGCTCGGGTTTGGTCTCGTTCAATTATTACATTAAATCCGGCTGATATCAGGCTGTCCACAACATCCGGTGTTACACCTACCCGTTGTTCATTTGAGCGTTGTTCAGCTCTTATCCAAATACTGGTCATGATTAGTTATTTATCTGCAAGTTAATAGCTTAAACTATGGTCTGAGCGTAGTGGCGCTCTTTGGCATCTAGATGAGGCGTAGCGTTATAACCAACCATAAAAATCTCATCTCCCCAACAATGGAATTTATGAATGGATGAGTTATAGATTGGAAATAATAGTCGGGCAAATCCATCCGGCCCAAGCTTGAACAATTCGGCAATAAACATGCTAATGACCCCGCCAGAGGTAATAATTACACTACGTCCACCAAGTGCTATTAGTTCTGTTATTAAATTTTTGAAGCGCTGAGCAAAATGTAGGTAGCTTTCATGGACAGCGTCAAGTTCTCCACGATACCAAGAATTAAACAACTTTGGCGCGTGCGAAATAAATTCCTCATGGGAATTTGGAATTGGAGTTCTTGTCTGTAATTTAAACTCGTCAGCTAAGTCGAAATAACGCATTTCATTGACCCGAGGATCGATTTGAACATTTTCTGGAAAATTTATACCTTTTACTGTTTCACGATGTCTACGAAGAGATCCACAAATTAATCGATCGCAAGTTTTCAAATTTTCGCGCAGATAGTCTCCTAACCATATGGCTTGTTGGTGGCCGGTTGGAGAAAGTTTATCGTAACTTGCCTCATTTCTTGCACCAGTGTTAGCCTGTCCGTGGCGGACTAAAATTATTTCACTTAATTCCATAATGTTTGATTAGCGTGTTTCATAATGTTTGCCAATTGTGACTTTATGGAGCGGATTGGAAACCCCTTTTTGGCGCAAATTCTGTTATGCTTGTCGTGTATGGGGTGTGTTTTTTTATTATTCATGCTTTAACACGGCAATAGTTACTAGGAGTAGTTCATTGCCAGAATCAGTCACATTTACCTTAGATGGTGCTGAAATCTCGGCCCAGTCTGGACAGACAATCTGGGATGTTACCAAGGGACAAGGTTTTATCATTCCGCATTTATGCCATCGCGATGAGCCTGGTTATCGGTCAGATGGAAACTGTAGGGCTTGCATGGTAGAGGTAGAAGGTGAACGTACGCTGGTCGCCTCCTGTATAAGGCCAGTATCTGATGGAATGGTAATACACACACGTTCTAATCGTGCGACGCAAGCGCGCAAGATGGTTATGGAAATGCTAGTTGCGGATCAACCTGAGATTGAAGTTGCACATGATAAGTCGAGTCATTTGTGGGAGATGGCTGAGGGTCAAGGGGTTATGGAAAGCCGATTCCCAAAACTAGAAGACGGCCGTATTCCCCTTCTCGATGACAGTCATGTGGCAATGTCTGTCAGCCTAGATGCATGCATTCAGTGTGGGTTGTGCGTTCGAGCTTGCCGTGAGGTTCAAGTAAATGATGTCATTGGTATGTCAGGCCGAGGTCATGACTCCTACCCAACCTTTGATTTGTCTGATCCAATGGGTGATAGTAGCTGTGTTGCCTGTGGTGAATGTGTTCAAGCCTGTCCGACTGGCGCTTTAATGCCAGCTACGGTGATAGATGAAAACCAGGTTGGTGATAGCGCAGATTTTGATAGCGAAACTAAGAGTATCTGTCCATTTTGTGGAGTTGGATGCCAAGTTAGTCTCAAGGTAAAAGATGGACGAGTGAAGTATGTCGATGGTATAAATGGGCCTGCTAATGAGGGGCGTTTGTGCGTAAAGGGTCGGTTTGGGTTCGATTATATTCATCATGATCACCGTCTAACGAAGCCGTTAATCCGGCGTGAGGATGCTCCCGCGAAAGGCCTTAATGTTGACCCTGGTAATTGGAGTGACGTCTTTCGTGAGGTGAGTTGGGAAGAAGCATTAGACTTTGCGGCTGGTGGTCTAGCCAAATTAAAACAGTCTAAGGGTGGTGCTTCGGTGGCAGGGTTTGGTTCTGCTAAATGCACCAATGAGGAAGCTTATTTATTCCAGAAGCTTATTCGTCAGGGATTTGGGCATAACAATGTGGATCATTGTACCCGTCTCTGTCACGCATCTAGTGTTGCAGCTTTAATGGAGAATGTTGGTTCTGGGGCAGTAACTGCAACATTTAATGAGATTGAAAATGCTGATGTAGCCATTGTAATTGGCGCAAATCCAATTGAGAACCATCCAGTCGCAGCAACTTATTTTAAACAATTTACAAAACGTGGTGGAAAACTAATAGTGATGGATCCACGAGGTCAGGCGTTGAAGCGCTTTTCTAGTCACATGTTGCAATTCCGACCCGGTACTGATGTTTCAATGCTAAATGCTATTATGCACGTGATTGTTGAAGAGAATTTATATGATAGGCAATATATTGAGGCTTATACTGAGAATTGGGATGCTGAGAAAGCACACCTAAAGGAATTTTCGCCTGAAAAAATGGCTGGAATTTGTGGCATAGAAGCGGAGGTTCTTAGAGATGTGGCTCGTACTTTTGCAGGTGCTAAGGCTGGAATGATCTTTTGGGGCATGGGTGTGTCCCAGCATATACATGGTACAGATAATTCTCGTTGTTTGATTAGTTTAGGACTAATGACTGGTCAGATTGGCCGGCCCGGCACTGGTTTGCATCCTCTACGTGGCCAAAATAATGTACAGGGAGCATCTGATGCAGGACTGATCCCAATGTTTTTGCCTGATATGCAAACGGTTGTAAGTGATGACGTACGTGCCAAATTTGCAGAGGTTTGGGCGCGGGACGGTGGAGTAAACGAGCCATTGGACCCTAACAAAGGATTGACTGTAACAGAGATAATGGATGCCGTGCATGATGGTGATATCTGCGGCATGTACGTTTTGGGGGAAAATCCTGCAATGTCGGATCCGGATGTCATTCATGCCCGTGACGCTCTTGCTAAACTTGAGCATTTGGTTGTTCAGGATATTTTCATTACAGAAACTGCTAACTATGCAGATGTAATTCTGCCCGCTGCTGCATTTGCCGAAAAAAGTGGGACGGTCACTAATACTAATCGGCAAGTACAAATGGGCCGTCCTGCCGTTTCTCCTCCAGGGGATGCTCGTGCAGATTGGTGGATCGAAGTTGAGCTGGCCAAACGCCTTGGCTTGGGTTGGGGCTATGATCATCCAAGTCAAGTTTTTGCTGAGATGAAACTCACCATGGAATCCTTTGATAATATTAGTTGGGATAGGCTCGAAAGTGAGAATGCGGTTACGTATCCTTCGCTTTCGCCCACTGATCCAGGTCAGCCTATTGTATTTGGGGATGGTTTTCCAAGGACAGACGGCCGCGCAAAGTTCACGCCGGCGGACGTAATAGCGCCTGATGATACACCTGATGAAGAATATCCCATGATCTTAACAACTGGGAGACAACTTGAGCATTGGCATACAGGGTCCATGACGCGTCGTTCAGTGGTGTTGGATGCGATGGAGCCTGAGGCTAATTGTTCACTACATCCATCCACCCTGCGTAAATTAGGAGTAAACCCAGGCGGATTGGTTCGATTGACCACAAAACGTGGGACTATCGATATTATGGCTCGTGAGGATCGTGGCGTTTCTCCGGATATGGTTTTTCTGCCTTTTGCTTTTGTAGAAGCTGCAGCAAATATTTTAACTAATCCTGCAGTTGATCCATATGGAAAGATTCCAGAATTTAAATTTTCTGCTGTACGGGTTGAAAAAGCAGAAATATATATTGCTGCAGAATAAAGATTTCCAGAGTTTTTAAACTTTACTCCCCGGTAATTATCCGTTTTTTTAAATGTGATCTTTGTGCGTAAAGCTACTGATTGATCTGCCGTGAGGCCTGGCCATCCTATCCAACCGCAGTTCATCTGAGGGTTGCTGGATTTGGCATTTGAAAGAATATTGTGATTGGTTTGGCAGATCTGATTTTGTTTTGGCTTTACTTAGTTGTAATGCGCGGAATTTAGGCGACAACTTTTCAAAATTTAACGCCCTGATTAATTTATAGGTGTTAGGACATTACCAAAAGATTGCTGAATAAGTGAGGATTAGTGGACGTTCGGCTAATTATAAATTAAAGCAATATCTTGCTGTATTTTGTAATTTAAAAGGCCATCTATTTGGATGGCTCTTTTGAAACGTGACGTTATAATTACTAACCCTGACGTGCCTTAAACCGCGGCTGGGTTTTATTAATTACGTAAACGCGGCCTTTACGGCGCACTACACGACAGTCACGGTGGCGGCCCTTAAGCGAGCGAAGCGAGTTCTTGACCTTCATTGGTCTTTTCCTTCAAAACTGGGCTGCGGTTAAGCCCTAGTTAAATTACGTGGTGGGCACGACTGGGATCGAACCAGTGACCCCTTCGATGTCAACGAAGTGCTCTACCGCTGAGCTACGCGCCCGTTGAACCGATACAAAGCCCACAGCGCAATAATAAAAGACGCGTGCAATCGTATCAGTAGCGGCCGTATATGCAGCAGGTGACGAGTCTTCAAGTCAAAATTGAGTAATGGCGCCGAAATAGCGAGGCAGAAGTTATTTTTATAATTTTTATGAACCAAATACTTCCTAAATACTTGAAACATGTTACATTATTATCATGACAATTGCTACATTCAAACTCATATCACCCTCAGAACTCCGGAGCAGCATAGTATTCGCATCGCCTCACTCTGGACGGCTATATTCTACAAAGTTTTTAGAGTCCGTCATACTTGATCCGCTTACCATACGGACATCTGAAGACGCTTTTGTTGATGAGTTATTTAATTCTGTGCCTAGTTTTGGCGCTCCACTTTTGGTGGCAAATGTTCCGCGAGCTTTTGTTGATCTTAACCGAGATCCTGGAGACCTAGATCCCATATTAATCCAAGGCGCTAAGTTTCTTGGGGGAAAAAATGGAAGGTCATTATCTGGCTTTGGGGTGGTACCGCGTCTGGTTTCAAAAAATAAATCGATTTACAGTGATAAGATAAATTTGGATGAGGCCAAAGAGCGGTTGTTGAACTTTTGGTATCCTTATCATCAGTGTTTGCAAAACATACTTGATGCTACAAGAAAAAAATTTGGCCATGCTGTACTTATTGACTGTCACTCTATGCCCCACCAGTCTGTAAATTTAGAATTACGGGAAACGGCTCCGCCTCAGATTGTTTTGGGGGACCGGTTTGGAGCTGCCGCGAGCCGAAATGTAGTAGATCAGGTACATATGGCATTTTCTGAAAGTGGATTTCGTGTCTCAAGAAATGTACCCTTTGCAGGCGCTTATACTAGTCAAAAATACGGAAAACCCCAGCAAAACCAGCATGTCATACAGGTGGAAATTGATCGTAGTCTCTACATGAACGAAGCAACAATTGAAAAACTATCTAATTTTTCTGAATTTCAGATAACTTTGAGTGACGTGATTGCTAAAATTATTCAAATGGATGTTAACGAGGATAAGTTAGCCGCTGAGTAGCTCAACGCAAAGAGCGACCTTTGACTATAGACCCACTGCCAAACTTTGCTCTTATCTCGTCAGTTGCTCTTTCAGCTTTGGCCCGATTTCGTTCATTTGGATCAAGTAAGTCACCAGTGAGGTGGCTGTTGGTCTCACTCACCAAGTTTGAAATACCCACGCCTATAAGCCGGTATGACCCAGCATGGCTTGTTTGATCAAATAAGTTGCGTGCAGTGCGATAAATACGATCAGCAATTTGCGTTGGCTCACGAAGTGACAGCCTACGTGATAGCAAACTATGATCTGCCCGTTTTAGTTTAAGAGTGACAACGCCACCAGCAAGATCTCGAGCCTTGGCTCGGTCGCTAACCTTTTCGGCCAACCTCCATATATGTCCATCCAATATATCGGGATTTGACGTATCCTCTGAGAATGTTGTTTCATTTGAGATGCTTTTAATAGCTGCATTCGCAGTCACGCGTCTGCGGTCTTGTCCGCGAGCTAGGTGCCAGAGCCTGTCGCCAAGCGATCCAAACCGAACAGAGAGATCTCTACGATCCCATCGCAAAAGATCTTTAAATACTCGGATCCCGGCTTTATCCAATGCATCCTGCGAGACGCTTCCGACGCCCCAGATCAGGCTAATAGGTTTATTTTGTAAAAACTCAGCTGTTTCGGCAACCCCAATCACAGAATATCCGCGTGGTTTTTCGAGATCGCTCGCCACCTTTGCTAGAAACTTATTGTGAGATAACCCAATCGAGCCTGTGAGGCCAAGTTCGTCTTGCATTCGGTTAATTAGCTTTGCGAGCATTACTGCAGGAGGCGCTCCATGCAGTTTGGTTGTACCCGTCATGTCTATAAAGGCTTCGTCAAGAGAAAGTGGTTCGATGTCAGGCGTTAGATCCTGCATTATTTTTCTAATTTCTTTACTGGTTTTTACATATTCATCCATCCTAGGACGCACAACCACTGCGTCTGGACAAAGTTTGAGTGCTTGATACATCGGCATAGCTGACTTGACCCCTCGTACTCGGGCCACGTAACAGGCTGTACTGACTACCCCTCGGCGTCCTCCACCTATTATTACTGGTTTGTTGGCCAGTTGTGGGTTGTCACGTTTTTCGACAGAAGCGTAGAAGGCATCGCAATCCATGTGTGCTATAGAAAGTGAAAAAAGTTCTGGATGTGCCAATATCTGAGGGCGCCCACAATTTGAGCACCGCGGTGGGGTAGTTTCAAAGGTTGTGAGACAGTCTCTACAAATCGCTGGCATGCACTTAGGATATAGGGGAAGTCAGTTCGCGTCCACGGGGTGAAGCGGAATCTAAAAAGTATGATGGACTAAAAGCTTTACACCTATAAATTACTTATTTCTGAAAGGATCTCCATTGTAGAAGCAAGTGGGGATGGTGCAGACCAGATTGGGCGCCCAATCACGATATGGTCTGCACCATTTGTAATTGCCATAGCTGGGGTGGTGATACGCTTTTGGTCTCCTGATTCTGACCCAAGGGGGCGAATACCAGGGGCAACAATCAGCTTTCCTTCAGCTTCAGGCAACGCACGTACCAGTGCGGCTTCTTGTGGACTGGCGATTACGCCGTCTGCGCCCGCATCAAAGGCTTTACCTGCGCGTTCAACCACTAAGTCAGAAAGCTTCCCTGACTTTATTAATGCCGCATCAAGATCTGTTCTATCAAGTGATGTGAGAATGGTGACGGCCAAGATCTTAGTTTTTTTACCACTGGCGCCCTCTTTGGCAGCTTTTACAATGTTGGGATCACCGTGAACGGTTAAAAAATCTAAATCAAAGCTTGTCAGTCCACGTACGGCCTTTTCGACTGTTGCCCCGATGTCAAAGATTTTCATATCCAGAAAGATACGTTTCCCCATTTCTTGTTTAAGCTCGTTTGCCAACGCGAGTCCGCCGGTGGTCAGCATGCCAAGTCCAATTTTATAAAAGCTGACAGCATCACCAAGTTGTTGGGCTAATTTTAGCGCTGATATGGCGTCTGCTACATCCATTGCGACAATCAATCTATCGTCTGCCAAAGTCACCTCCAAAATGTTTGATTGCTAAATAATAATTCAGATTAATCTGGTCAACGTTAAGCATTATATTGTTGGTTATTACTACGTAGGGTCCCCGGTACAAGCAGGAAGAGAACTATGTTTACACGACCTTTTTGATAACGCCGTCAGCAATTTAGTAAAACTTAGATATACATTTTGTTATAACCACCCTTGCCGTTGCTGTCTTTTATACCCAACTACACAGATAGTTACGTTAATACTTTGCTTGGTTGGGTACTACCGTTCAGGTTCAAGTAGTCAGAGGATAGGTTCAATGAATTTAGAAAAATTCACGGAAAGATCGCGTGGGTCGATTCAGGCCGCACAAACTATTGCTGAAAGAGAAAGTCACGGGCGTTTAGGACCCGAGCATTTATTAAAAGCATTATTGGATGACCCGGAGGGTTTATCCAGAAATTTGATTTCGCGCTCAGGGGCAAATTTGGTTCGTGTAATGGACATCCTCGAAATTAACCTCTCAAAAATTGCAAAAGTCACTGGTATTTCTCAACTTCACCCAGACAGCACGCTGAACAAGGTTCTGCTGGAGGCTGAAAAAATCGCCAATAAAGCAGGTGATAGTTTTGTGCCAGTAGAACATCTTTTTCTTGCCCTTTGTACAGTGAAATCCAAAGCGAAAGAGGCATTAGATTCTGGGGAGGTCTTAGCTCACAATGTCCATGAAGAAATTAATAATATTCGACAAGGTCGTACTGCAGATAAGGCAAATGCTGAGGATAGTTATGAAGCCCTAAATAAATATGCACAGGATCTCACCGCGCGTGCGCGAGAAGGTAAAATTGATCCTATTATAGGGCGTGACGAAGAAATTAGGCGTGCAATGCAAGTCCTTTCGCGCAGAACTAAAAATAATCCTGTTTTGATTGGGGAGGCTGGTGTGGGCAAGACAGCAATCGCAGAGGGAATGGCCCTCAGGATTGTAAATGGTGACGTCCCTGAGAGCCTCCGTAATAAGCGGTTACTTGCTTTAGACATGGGGGCCTTAATTGCTGGAGCCAAGTACCGTGGTGAATTTGAAGAACGTTTGAAAGCAGTATTGAATGAAATGACTGCTGCAATGGGAGGGATTATTCTTTTTATTGACGAGATGCATACGCTCGTTGGGGCAGGGAAAGGTGACGGCGCAATGGATGCGGCGAACCTTATTAAACCTGCTTTGGCTCGGGGTGAATTACACTGCATTGGTGCTACAACTTTGACTGAATATCGAAGATATGTTGAGAAAGATGCAGCACTTGCTCGTAGGTTCCAACCAATCGTGGTTGATGAGCCTACAGTCAATGATACAGTCTCAATTCTTCGAGGAATTAAAGAGAAGTATGAACTACATCATGGTGTGCGAATTGCTGATGCGGCTTTAGTTGCGTCAGCACAGCTATCTCATCGCTACATTACAGATCGGTTTTTGCCTGATAAGGCTATTGATTTGATGGACGAGGCGGCCAGCCGTTTGCGGATGCAGGTGGACAGTAAGCCTGAAGAACTGGATGCACTTGATCGAGAGATTTTGCAAAAGAAGATTGAGGCGGAAGCGCTGAAAACAGAAGACGATGACGACTCTAAAAACCGTCTATTAAAACTTCAGAAAAAACTAGCTGTGCTTCAGGAACGGGCAAGTGAGTTAACTGGGCAGTGGCAAGCTGAGCGGGCCAAGTTAGCAGCGGCTCGGGACCTTAAAGAAATCCTAGATCGTGCTCGTGCTGATCTAGACAAAGCCAAGCGAGATGGCAATCTAGCAAAAGCGGGTGAGCTTTCCTATGGGGTGATTCCAGGACTAGAAAAGAAATTATCTGCAGCGGAATTAGATGAAGAAAAAATGGTTGAAGAAGCTGTATGGCCGGATCAAATTGCTGGAGTGGTTGAACGTTGGACAGGCATCCCAACATCACGGATGTTAGAAGGCGAGCGGGATAAATTGCTGCGGATGGAAGATGAGTTGCATTTGCGTGTCATCGGCCAGCACTCAGCGGTGCATGCAGTATCCAATGCTGTACGTCGTGCACGGGCGGGACTTAATGATGAGAGCCAGCCCTTAGGTAGCTTCTTGTTTCTTGGTCCAACAGGGGTTGGGAAGACAGAGCTGACCAAGGCGGTGGCTAACTTTTTATTTGATGATGACAATGCCATGGTGAGAATTGACATGTCTGAATTTATGGAAAAGCATAATGTTGCTAGACTGATTGGAGCTCCTCCCGGGTATGTTGGTTATGAGGAGGGTGGCGTTCTTACGGAGGCCGTCAGACGACGTCCATACCAGGTAGTCCTGTTTGATGAGGTAGAAAAAGCTCATCCAGATGTATTTAATATTTTGCTTCAAGTCATGGATGATGGTGTACTGACCGATGGTCAGGGTAGAACTGTCGACTTTAAGCAAACTATAATCATTCTGACTAGCAACCTAGGAGCGCTGGCACTGAGCCAACTTCCGGATGGATCTGACGTTTCTGATGCTCAACGTGAAGTTATGGATGCCGTGCAGCGTCATTTTCGACCTGAATTCTTGAACCGTTTGGATGAGACTATCATTTTTGATCGGTTGAGCCGCAATGAGATGAATGGCATCGTGGATGTCCAGTTGGAGCGTCTAACTGATCGATTAGCCCACCGCAATATTACCTTAAATCTGGACCAAGCTTCCAAAGAATGGCTTGCGGATGAAGGATATGACCCGGCATTCGGGGCGCGACCACTCAAACGCGTTATACAAAGGACACTTCAAAACCAACTCGCTGAGATGCTTTTGGCGAATGAAGTTGTGGATGGTGATAGTGTTCCTATTATGGTTGGCCCGGATGGATTAATTGTTGGTGATCGCCTCAGCTCATCTTCCCGCGTGCCACAAAAAAAGCTTATGGTTCATTAAGCTTTTAAAATGAATTGAAACCTCATTATGGACGCATTGGCTCAGAGTTACTTTCGTACTAGTTATAGGCTATTGAAAGGATTAATTGTATGGCAAACGGTTGGAAAAATAATCTATTAAATTGTGAAATAACACCTGAGCCGTTTTGGCTAAGCAGACGTCAAATTGTTTCTGGGGCTTTATGTTCAGGAGTTTTTGGAACGATAGCGGCGCCCAGCTCGGCTGAGGTGCTCGCGCCAAATAGCTGGGACGACATCACTAATTATAATAATTATTATGAGTTTGGTACCGGAAAAGGCGATCCAGCTGCTAATGCACATCTGCTGAGCACTAACGGATGGTCGATAGTTGTGGACGGTATGGTAGACAACCCAGGCCGCTACTCTTTGCCGGATCTTTTAACAGGGTTAACTCCAGAGGAGCGAATTTACAGGTTTCGATGCGTTGAGGCCTGGTCAATGGTTGTCCCCTGGAATGGATATGAACTTAAAGATATTCTCGATATTGTCGGCGTTAAACCGAGTGCTAAATATGTTTCATTTGAGACCGCTCTTCGACCAGATGAGATGCCAGGTGTTAAGTACAATGTTTTGGATTGGCCCTACAGAGAGGGGTTACGGCTTGATGAGGCGATGCATCCCCTGACTTTGATGGCCACGGGAATTTATGGAAAACCTATTCCAAATCAAAATGGAGCTCCAATAAGGCTGGTAGTGCCCTGGAAATACGGCTTTAAGTCAATTAAATCCATTGTAAGAATTACACTAACGGACATGGAACCAAAGACGAGTTGGAATATGTCTAATCCGAGAGAGTACGGTTTTTACAGCAATGTAAATCCAACTGTAGATCATCCGCGTTGGTCGCAGGCTAGTGAACGAAGAATTGGTGGAGGCTTATTTGCCAGACGCAAACCTACCTTGATGTTTAATGGTTACGAAGATGAAGTTGCCCAGCTCTATAATGGAATGGACTTAGACAAGTTGTATTAATTAGACAAAATGCGGATCGAGTAAATGATTGTCCAAGCACTAAATTCTGGCCTTCGTAAAGTTCCTGTATGGGTTATATATATTTTTTTACTAGTTCCAGGTGTAATGACATTCTATTTAGGTTTGACCGGTGGACTTGGCGCTGAACCAATTAAGGCACTCGAGCAGGCGCTTGGTAAATTTACATTAAACCTTCTGGTTTTTGGTTTATCAATTAGTCCAATCCTGAGATTTACGGGCTTGAACCTTTTAAGATTTCGCCGTGCGATTGGTGTTATGGCATTTACCTATGTGACGGCACATTTTTTAACTTGGTTTATTCTCGATTTACAGAGCGTCAATCAGATTTTTGCTGATATTAAGAAGCGCCCTTATGTTACCATTGGGTTTTTGGGTTTCTTACTTTTAGTTCCCCTAGCCCTTACTTCAAATAATTGGGCAGTTCGAAGTCTGGGCCGGTTTTGGCCCAAGTTACACAGTTTAGTCTACGTGGCTGCTATACTTGGTAGCTTGCACTACATAATATTGACTAAGGGCTTCCAGCTTGAGCCTTTAATCTACATGGCGGCCATCATTGCTTTTATTGCGGCGCGTATGCCTAAATGGTATCGATCTTGGGCTAGAAAGTAGTGAAACCCAGTTAACTCTCATAACTACATTTAGCTTTGAGCAATATTAGCTTCGCCATGATGGCATCATTAGTAGTTACGGTTCGCAAAAGTTCTATATGTAGAATTAGTAATGCATTGATTTAGACATAGTGATGTCAGTGATAACTAATCAAATGTTTTTGCGAATATAAGTGTATGATTTTACGGATATAAAAATTAATTATAGAAAAAGTTCATTTTCTTAAAAAAAGACCTTGCGGCTTCTGACTGGTGACCTTAGAAGCACCCTACTGGGTTCGCTAATAAACGAATCCACAACGAATTTGATACATAGCTAGCAGGGCGTGCTTACACTTATTAGGCGCAACCGGTTATTTTTTGTGTCGCGCTATTTGAAATTGATGATATCTGAAGAGATATGTGGGCGGTTTGGTTCATTCGATGAACAAACAACTGCAT
>JAFMEA010000086.1 GCA_017856985.1 Planktomarina sp. | reverse complement strand
GGTGTTTCTTTAAGGCTATAGCCAGTCGGTTACGCTCAGAAACTGTTAGAGAAATCTCTCTTTTTACTCGCGAAATACCAGCAGGCGTTAAGCTTTCCAATGCGGCATCTACAGAAACTGAAGGAATACCATATGGTGGCATGATTTTTTTCAATATTGAGATTACTTCGTTATTGCCAAGGATAACACCGATGCGCGCGCCCGCTAATCCCCACGCTTTAGATAGGGTTCGCAAGACAACTATGTTTGGATATTTTTGGATGGCGTTTATGAGACTTGGTTCATGTGAAAACTCTTGATAGGCTTCGTCAACAACAATCAAACTGTTTTGGTTCTTTTGGGCCAACGAAGTTATTTTATCAAAGGGTAAAGTTGAGCCGGTGGGGTTTTGTGGGGAACACAAAAATACAACTTTTGTTTTTGGTGAGGTTTTAAGAGCTGTTTGGATGGCACTAAAGTCAACTACTAGGCTTTTCCCTACGGGCACTGACAAGGTTGTCGCTCCCTGGATGGTTGCAGATATTTCATACATCGCAAATGTTGGCGGACAAATAAGGATGCTATCTTCTTTGGCCTCACAAAACGCTCTAATGATAGTATTAATGCCTTCGTCACTGCCGAGGGAGATAAGAAGCTGGTCTTGATCCACTTTATACAATTCAGATAGACGAGCATTAAGTGTGCGAACTGTAGCCCCAGGATAACGATTAATATCAACTCCAGCGAAAGGGCTCTCGTTAAAATCAAGGCAAATTAGTTGATCCTCTGGCCCCTTTTTTTCCGGGCGTCCTTGGTAAGGGACAAGTGATAAAATATCTTGTCTCGCAATTTTTTTAGGATTAAAAATCATGATCTTTTCTCTGCCTTAAGTAAATCTAATCTCTTTGTTACCGCTTGAGCGTGAGCGCCTAAGCCCTCCAACCCGGCTAAATGTTCAACCGTCTTACCTAAGGTTTGCAATCCTTCTTGGGTTAAAGTTTGAAGGGTCATGGATTTCATGAAAGAAGTGGTACCCAGCCCAGAATAATTGCGCGCAAAACCACCAGTCGGCAACACGTGATTGGTACCACTAGCATAATCACCAACAGACTCAGGCGTAAAAGGACCAACAAAGATTGAGCCTGCATTATTGACATCTTGCAAGATATTGTCGGGGTTATTCATATTAATGATTAGGTGTTCTGGGGCATATTGGTTGATAACATCCACTGCTTCAGCATATGTGTCCACAAGGATAAAAACTGCATTTTCCATGGCGGCACGAGCGATATCGACACGTGACAAAGTCTTGAGTTGGGTCGCCACTTCTGTCTTGACCTCATTGATCAGATATTCTGAAAAACTAACCAAGACCGTTTGTGATAAAATATCGTGCTCGGCTTGACCTAGCAGATCTGCGGCAATGATGGCAGGATTAGCTGATAGGTCAGCAACCACCATAACCTCACTGGGACCGGCGGGCATATCAATGGCAGGGCCTTGGGTTAGGCAACTTGCATATCGTTTTGCGGCTGTTACCCAGACATTTCCTGGCCCAAAAATTTTTGCCACCTTAGGGACGGTATCCGTTCCAAAGGTCATAGCAGCGATGGCTTGTGCGCCTCCCACTGTATAAATGGTTTCAATGCCCAACCATTTTGCTGTCCACAAGATGTGAGGGTTAATAGTGCCATTGCCTTTTTGTGGTGGTGTACAAAGAACAATTTTTTTCACCCCAGCAATTTGGGCAGGAATTACTAACATTAGTAGTGTGGAAATCAATGGAGCAGATCCCCCTGGAATATAAAGCCCAACAGTTTCTATAGCGCGCCACTGTTTTTCACAAAACACTCCAACCATCGTTTCAACTTTTATCGGTTTAGGCAATTGCGCTTGGTGAAAGGCCTGAATGTTTTTAGCTGCTTGCTGAATAGCCTCTTTGTCTACTTTTGTTATCGACGGGGTGTCTAGATCCATAAGATTCAGAGAAAGAGCATCAAGTTTAACTTTATCAAAACGGTCAGTTAAATCTAAAAGTGCTTTGTCCCCCATAGAAACGACAGCGTTGAAGATGCTAGAAATAGTTGTGTGAAAATCTTCTGCAGACGCCCCTTCGGGGCGAGTGAGGGCTTTAGACTTTTCATCAGCGATGGCGCTTCCCCAATTTAATATTTCCATGATTAAGCCAACATCTTTTCAATGGGGAGGACGAGTATAGAACTGGCACCGGCAGTTTTTAAACTTTCCATGGTTTCCCAAAATACGGACTCACGACACACAGCATGGATGGCGATGCTATCTTTTTGACCCTCAAGGTGCATAACGGTTGGGGCCTCAGCACCTGGTAATAGTTTGGTAAGCGCAGGCAATGCTGAACGGGGGGCGTTCATCATAATGTATTTGGTTTCTTTTGATTGGCGCACCCCTTCGAAACGCGATAAAAGCTTGGTAATGGTGTCTTTTTTTTCTGTTGAGAGAGCTTTAGTTGTTTTCAACAACAAAGCCTGAGAACTAAAAATGGTTTTTACGTTTTGAAGCCCGTTAGCTTCTAACGTAGCGCCTGACGAAACAATGTCACAAATAGCATCTGCGATACCTAATTTTGGCGCAACTTCAACGGAACCATGCATTTCCAAAGTACTTGCAGAAATACCACCCTTTTTAAAATAAGTTTGCAAAATATTAGGATATGAGGTGGCAATAGTCTTATTATTAAAATCATTCAGATCGGCATAGCCTTCTGTATTGGGCAGAGCCAAACATAGGTTGCAATGTGAGAACCCAAGCTCTTGAATACACTGCGCCCGCCTTTGGTTATTATTATTTAGGGCATATTCTTCATAGACATTAGCCCCAACAATCCCAAGATCAGCAACGCCATCAAATACAAATCCAGGAATATCATCGTCACGAACAAGTAAAAGATCGATGGGCAGGTTTTTGATGCGGTAAAATAAACCACCTTTATTTTCTTTTATTGTCAGGCCCGTAGCCTTCAAAAGCGCAAAGGTTTCGTCAGCTAGACGCCCTTTTTTTTGTACTGCTATTCTTAGTCTTGTCTTTTCCATCTGCATTCTTTCTGCTCAGGCGATCTAAAATAGTTCTGTATCCCTGATGTGGTTCATTTATTAAAAACCTAGCTACTCGGCCAATTGTTGTGGTGCTTACGCCAGTTTTTTCATTAATATCGCGATAAGATAGTTCCTGTTGATTTAAAATTTTTGCGACATGCCACCGTTCTGTTAACGCCCTAATTTCGGCTGGTGTGCAAAGATCTGTTAGAAAACGTAACATTTCTTCTTCAGACCTAACGCACATCATTGCAGTACATAATTGTCCTAAATGATCACTTTCCTTTTCATCTTTCGGAACAGTTATATGTTTGGGCATTGTGGTTTCCCTTTCTTAAAAGCTTTGAAACATCAAGTGAGTCTTGTAGTTTTGTATTAATACGTTAATACACTAGTACAAAATGATTTGGCAAGTATTTTTTGGGAAATTTAAAATGGATAACAAAATAAAAGAAATTGCGGTTGAAGCAGCAAGGGTTGGTGGCGAAATATTAGTACAATATTTTCGTAGTTCTTTGGATGTTGAGGTAAAAAGTGAATTTTCACCTTTAGTATCAAAAGCTGACCGTGAAGCTGAAGTAGCAATTCGTAAAACTATTATAAATGCATTTCCTAAACACATAGTCCGGGGCGAAGAGTTTGATGATGTTATCCCAGGAGATAGCGATGATGAAACCATTAATTGGGTAATTGATCCCCTTGATGGCACTACAGCATATTTATCTGGTATGCCGAGCTTTGTTGTTTTAATTGCTGTTTGGCAGAGTAATAATCCCTTATTAGGGATTATATACCAACCTTTAACAAAGGATATGTGGGTAGGCACAAAAGATGGGACTACTTTGAATGGAATCCCCATTATGGTTAACGATTATCCAAACCAACCCTTAATTCTGGCAACAACATCTCCAGATTATTTATCCCCACATACCTTCAAGGCATTTAATGAAATTCGAAAAGTTGCCTCAGTGACCCAGTTTGGTGGTGATGGGCATTTGTATGGTTCACTTGCCTGTGGTCGTATCAGCCTTATTATCGAGGAAGGATTAAAATGGCATGATGTTGCTGCTGTTGTGCCCATTGTTTTAGGGGCGGGAGGTAATATTTGTACTTTCTCTGGTGATAAAATTCAACCAAAAAAGGACAGTTATTCCATAATTGCTAGTGTGTCTAATACTCTAACAAATAAATTCCAGTCTGTTTTAAGAGGTAAACTGGTTGGGTAAGTTATTAGCTAGAAACCTAAAATTTGGTTCAGTTATAAATGTATAACCCATGGTATCTGGAGTAAACGTTTCAACCAAAAAGCGACTTAGGCGGTCGCATTTGAACCCGAATGTTTATCTGAATTGATAGATCTATCTTGGATGATCCTGAATAATGCATTCATCGAGACAACTCCAAGACGGGGTTACGCTATGATCCTGATGCTAATTGGCTCTACTATCATTAGCTTCGGCGGATTAGCTATTCGGAACATAGAGATGGCCGATAATTGGCAAATCAACTTTTATAGGTCGATTGCATTTGGAATAGCGATATCGATAGTTTTGCTCTTTCGATATGGGAAAACGGGTCCGCAACAACTTAAGGGTATTGGGTTGCAGGGGATTTTGGCTGCTATGCTGATTGGGTGTGCTAGTATTTGCTTTTTACTGGCAATAACAAATACGACTGTTGCGGCTACAACGTTTACTCTAAGTTCGATACCGTTCTTAACGGCTATTATGGCTTGGGTATTTCTTGGCGAGCGTATTGGTAAATCTACTATTTTTACCATGTCCATAGCATTAGTTGGGATATCTATTATGTTCGTTCATGGCCTAGGGTCTGGAAGATTTTATGGAAACTTTATGGCATTTCTATGTGCCATTGGGTTTTCTTCTTATGCGATAATAATACGCCGAAATCGCAGGTTGGAGATGCTCCCAACTTTGATCTTATCTAACTTGATAATAATGCTTGTTGCCTTAATTTTCACCTGGGATGATTTACTAATTTCTTGGGGTGATTTGCTCCTTTGTTTTGTTCTTGGTGGAGTTTTATCAGCCACAGTGAACACATTTTTTATCATTGCGGCAAAGCATTTATTTGCAGCAGAATTGACACTTTTTATGCTCTTGGAATTTACGCTAGGGCCTATATGGGTTTGGATTTTTGTAAATGAGGTGCCTACGAGTTGGACGTTAGTTGGGGGAAGTATCGTGATATTGGCGGTATTTTTGAAATCAGTGTCCGAACTTCGTAAAGCTAATATTTAACTTTGTTTAACCTGATCTCGGAGTACCCCACTTTAGAAGTTTATAGCTCTTCCCGATTTCAAGCCAAACTGTGCCTTTGCTCTTGCCAAGTGGTGTAAATTATTGAGCACATAGATTTAGGCTATGCTGGCGATCTGATGCAATTAACTTAGAGGTAAAGTTTTGCATATGAGTTTAACTGATAGATTGTAAAATTTATTTATCCTATTAATGATCTAAAATCATTGAATTTAATGACAATGAAACAGGATAAAAAATGACAAGTTCTAAATTAATTAGTTACACGACCAGGGAGTTTCTAACTGAAAATGAACTTGAGTTATACGTTAAGATGCAAGATGAAATATACACACCTTCGGTAATTGATGAATTTATAAAATCTGGACTGTTGAGAAGAGCACTCACCAAGGTTTGGAATAAAAAAGGTGCGTCTAAAGTCGCAATTATATTCGAATATAAAGACGATCAATCTTTTGTCGCTTGTCAGAGGTTATTAGAAAAATATCATCATCCAAAAGTTAAAAACTTTGCAAACAAAGTTGTTGGTACCCGAGGAATTGTCCTACATGAGTTTACTGCAGATGAGTTTAGCTGAGAGTTTTGATACAGGTAATAATTATTTAATCATCTAGGCTACAGAATGGTTGGCTGTCTTAACATGAACTGAACAAACTTGAAGTACCTACGATTACCTAACCCCAGCACTTTGTTTATAAATTAAGATTGAGGTTACTTTACCTGTTCTGCCAGCTAGGTATCGGGTCCATTATGGAAAAAAGCATTTGCACATTCTTGTTCGTTTTAGAGCTTGTTGGGCCAGTGTATGCCAATGAGATAAAGATGAATTGTAAGCTAGGCGGCAATAAATTTGGCAAAACTGTGCATTTAAAAAAATGATAATTTTGTGCTCTCGGATAAAGCATACTCCAGACTTGACGGAAAGTGGGCAGGGCTATTTTGTAGGGTCTTCTAATGACAAAACACTCCTCAGTTTGCTACTTTAAAACCAGCCCTGAAGCCATCTGACTTGAAATATGATGCGTGTTCTCATTAAGTTGATAGCACCGCCATCTACTTCTCCAGATATCACACCTGCCCATAATCCCCTGAATTACTCCCTTGTTTCAGCACGATACAGACGGTTGTTTTTTCTGATGCTTTGGCTGAGGCCTTGATATCAGCGATCCTGGCGCTTTTACTCAAAAGCTCATCTGGCGAGGGTGGGTTGTCGCTGCTCTCGTGAATTAACAGGGAATTTAATTGAGGAACCGTGCATACTGCTCCTCCCAATTGA
>JAFMEA010000024.1 GCA_017856985.1 Planktomarina sp. | reverse complement strand
ATACCCTGTCCAGGACGGGCCAAAACTCCAACTGGCATTAATGAAAAAATGACTTTCCAATCTTGCCATAGATGAACTTGAGCCATGTTATCTGCGCCCATAATCCAAGTAAAATTAGTCGATGGATAGAGCTGCTTCAGAAGCAACAACGTATGGTATGTAAAACGGGTTTTTAGTTGCGTCTCAATGTTAGTAATTTTAATTTTTGGATGTTGAAAAATATTCTTTGCATGGTCCATCCTTTTATTCAAAGACAACGGATTTTGGTTTTTCATTGGGTTCCCTGGACTTACCAACAACCAAATTTGATCCAGTTGGAAACGTTTTAGCGAATGCAGGCATATATTTAAATGACCCTCGTGAGCAGGGTCAAAAGAGCCCCCTAGGAGCCCTACCCTCATGCCTGCGTAAGATTTTGGAATTTTGTAGCGCATATTTTATTCCATTTTCCTAACATTAGGTTAAGCGCAAGTTGGTCAGGTAGTCGATAAGAATTTAACATAAAATTCGTATTTGCACCTATGCTTTGGTCAATGTAACAGTCGCTGCAACAAATTAGCTAGCACCGGGGACAAACATGGCCGCATACCAATACGTTTATCACATGGACGGTGTCTCCAAAACCTATCCCGGCGGGAAAAAATGTTTTGAGAATATCCGTCTATCATTTTTACCAGGCGTAAAAATTGGAGTGGTGGGAGTTAACGGATCTGGGAAATCTACATTATTAAAAATCATGGCTGGCCTGGATAAAGATTTTACTGGCGAAGCTTGGGCCGCAGCTGGTGCGAAAGTCGGTTACTTACCACAAGAGCCCAAATTGGACGAGACACTTACCGTGCGCGAAAATGTCATGCTTGGTGTAAAACCAAAAAAAGATATATTGGACCGTTACAATCACTTGGCAATGAATTATTCTGATGAAACTGCAGATGAAATGGCGCAACTCCAAGATGAAATTGACGCTCAAAATCTTTGGGACTTAGATGCGCAAATAGATGTAAGCCTAGAGGCACTAAGATGTCCACCAGATGATGCAATGCCCAAAAATCTTTCAGGAGGGGAAGCACGCCGAGTTGCTTTGTGTAGTTTGCTTTTAGAACAACCAGAAATGTTACTTTTGGATGAGCCAACTAACCACCTTGATGCAGAGACAATTGGTTGGCTGCAAAAACATCTTATCGAGTACACCGGCACAATTTTGGTTGTCACACACGATCGATATTTCCTGGATGATATTACGAGCTGGATTTTAGAAATTGATCGAGGCCAAGGCGTACCTTATGAAGGAAATTACTCAAGCTGGCTTGAACAAAAAGCCAAGCGTTTATCCCAAGAGGCAAGAGAGGATAAATCCAAACAAAAAACTTTAGAGCGCGAGTTAGATTGGATGCGGCAAGGGCAAAAAGCTAGGCAGGCGAAATCCAAGTCTCGTATCGCAGCATACAATGACATGGCAAATCAATCAGAGCGAGAAAAACTGGGTCGTGCACAAATAGTCATTCCCAACGGCCCAAGGCTTGGCTCTAAGGTCATTGAAGTGGAAGGCCTTAAGAAGGCTATGGGCGACAAGCTTCTTTTAGAAAACCTATCGTTTTCACTACCGCCAGGTGGCATCATCGGTGTAATTGGCGCCAATGGCGCTGGAAAAACTACTTTGTTCAAAATGCTCACAGGACAGGAGCAACCAGACCAAGGATCTGTAGAATTTGGCGATACGGTGCAATTGTCATACGTAGATCAATCTCGTGATGACTTAGATCCAAATGCAAACGTTTGGGAGGCGGTCGCCGACGGTTTGGATGTAATTCAGCTAGGTGACGCGGAAGTAAACGGCCGCGCATATTGTTCTGCCTTTAATTTCAAAGGCGCCACACAACAGAAAAAAGTCAGTCTGTTGTCGGGCGGAGAACGTAACAGAGTACATCTGGCGCGACTTTTACGCACAGGTGGGAATGTTTTACTATTAGACGAACCCACAAATGATCTGGACGTGGAAACGTTGAGGGCACTTGAAGATGCTTTAGTAGATTTTGCTGGATGTGCGGTGGTTATCTCGCATGATCGCTTCTTCCTAGATCGTATATGTACCCATATATTAGCCTTCGAGGGCGAGGCCCATGTCGAATGGTTTGAAGGTAATTTTGAGGATTATGAAGAAGACAAAAAACGGCGCTTGGGTGTTGATGCATCTCAACCAAAGCGAATGAAGCATAAAAAGTTTGCGCGTTAACTCGCAGGATAATTAATGTAAATGCCTTCGGCCTTGCAATTTCCTTGAAACTGCCCCATATGCCAACGTGCATAGTTACCGAATTTCGACCAAACTGTTCTCCTACTACGGCCACAGTCCTCGACATGAATTGACTGACGCCGACCTGCCGCAATTCCGTGGGCAGTATATTAAGATGGAGTAAACGGATGGCTACTGGCACCGTAAAATGGTTTAACGCAGACAAAGGTTTTGGATTTATCGCACCTGACAATGGTGGCGAAGATGTGTTTGTACATGTTACAGCAGTACAAAACGCAGGTCTTGATGGGCTAAACGAAAATCAAAAGGTTTCTTTTGAAGTGGAAACAGGTCGAAATGGCCGTGACGCTGCGACTGATCTTAAAGCTACATAAATTAATAAAGTAAGTTGGAGTAAATAAATGGCTAATGGCACAGTAAAATGGTTTAATGCAGATAAAGGCTATGGATTTATCGCGCCTGATAATGGTGGTGCAGATGTTTTTGTACATATTACCGCAGTACAAAACGCAGGTCTGGACGGTCTGAGCGAAAATCAGAAAGTTACTTTTGAAGTGGAAACGGGCAATAATGGCCGTGAATCTGCAACTGATTTAAAAGCTACATAAAATAATGTGTAAAGGCCAATTTTAGGTACGATTATTGACGTGCATTGAATTGGCCTTCATTACACAAAACTTTATAAAAAATCCTTAAAATTTATATTTTAGTTTTTATCGTTGTTAAGTATGGGAGTAAGGCTCCCATGTCTGGTCCATGAGACATACCAGTAAGCGCTCTTCTCAACGGCATAAATAAGTCCTTGCCTTTGCGCCCAGTTTGTTCTTGCACGAGTTTCGTCCAGATGCTCCAAGTATCAGAACTAAAGGGTCGCAATGGAAGCATTGCGATAGCTTCTAATACAAACTCACGATCTTGCTCCTCAATCTGTGGGTCAGCACCTTGTTCCATTAAATCCCACCACATCTGCAAATCGTTCAAACTTGAAATATTCATACGAACTACATTCCAAAAGCCTTCAGCTTTTTCAGAAGGTACGCCTATATTAGCAATATCCGTAGCCACGTCAGAAACGCTTAATCCTTGCAAATATTTTGCCGTTAAAGGCATTAAATCTGCCTCATCGAATTTTGTTGGCGCAGCCCCAAACCTTTCTAAATCAAACTCAGAAATAATTTCATCTATTGAAGCTCTTAATTCCACCGGGTCTGACGATCCTAGCTTAGCCAAGTGGCTAAGAAGTGCCATTGGCTGTACGCCAGCCTCCCTCATATCCCTTAAGGCTAGTGAACCTAATCGCTTGGACAGCCCCTCTCCCTTAGCACCAATCAGTAGAGAATGATGAGCAAACTGAGGTATTGTTCCCCCGATAGCAGAGATAATTTGAATTTGTGTCGCCGTATTAGTTACGTGATCAGAACCACGAACTACGTGTGTAACACCCATGTCAGTATCATCACAAATTGAGGCTAAAGTATAAAGAACTTGCCCATCGCCACGAATAAGAACTGGATCGCTAACCGATGCTGCATCAATAGATAAGTCTCCAAGAATTTGATCAGTCCACTCAACCCTGGATTTGTCCAACATAAAGCGCCAATGACCATCCACTTTTGCACGCAAAACATCTCTATCTAACTCAGACAAGGCAAGAGCCGAACGATCATAAACAGGTGGTTTGCCCATGTTTAATTGCTTTTTTCGCTTAAGATCTAACTCTACTGACGTCTCAAAGCACTCGTAAAACTTACCCAACTCACGAAGTTTTTTTGCAATCTCCGCATAACGTTCTAATCTACTGGATTGATGCTCAATCTGGTCCCATTGAAGTCCAAGCCACTCCATATCTCTCTTTATAGAATCAACATATTCTGGCTTAGAGCGAACTGGATCTGTATCATCTATCCGCAGAATAAACTTTCCACCTGAACGCCGCGCAATTAAATAATTAAAGAGCGCGGTGCGTAAATTTCCAACGTGCAAGTGACCCGTAGGCGAGGGCGCAAAGCGAGTAGTAGTCATGAGTGTCTCCTGTTGCACTTTCTTTACGCAGACGCCATTGAAGATGTCCAGATTATTGAGCGCAGACTCAACTTTCCAATCCACCCTTTTAACCCTTCGAACTAATTTCTTATCACATTACATATTTAAGACTTATCGCGCCAATGATTAGTAATTGGATACCTCCGATCTAACCAAAAAGCACGTTCTGAGAGGCGAGTGCCCGGGGCAGATTGATGGCGCTTATACTCACTAACATAGAGTAAGTTCTCAACTTTCTTCACGACATCGCTATCATAACCGGCAGCGATACACTCTGAAACACTTGCTTCCTGATCTACCAACATTGTCAAAATACCATCGAGCGTAGGGTAGGATGGAAGCGTGTCATCATCTCTTTGATCGTTACGTAGCTCAGCACTCGGTGGTTTATCTATTATACGAGGATCAATCACCACTCTGGAGGGGCCCATCATCCAATTGCGATGGTGTTTATTACGCCACCGGCATATATCAAACACACGTGTTTTATAGAGGTCTTTAATGGGATTAAAGCCTCCCGCCATGTCTCCGTAGATAGTTGAATAACCTACCGCCACTTCAGATTTGTTACCAGTTGTAAGCAACATATGGCCATGCTTGTTTGAAAGAGCCATCAAAAGTAACCCACGTAAACGTGATTGGATGTTCTCCTCCATCAAGCCTTTATTTTTACCAGAAAGATTTGGTTCCAGCGCCTCATGTATCGATGTCCGCGGCTTGTCTATTGGTATCGTTTGCAATGTAACACCTAGGACATCCGCTACAGCAGCAGCATCATCAAGTGAGCCTTGGCTGGTATATTCTGATGGCATCATCACGCAGTGGACGTTTTTGGGGCCTAAAGCATCTGTTGCAATCACAGCAACAATTGCTGAATCAATGCCTCCTGAAAGGCCCAAAATTACTGAAGAAAAGCCAGTTTTAAGGACATAATCACGCAATGATAGAACCATTGCACTATAATCTTGTTCCAACGGCGTTGTAGATAATGCACGTTTGGCTTTCAAAGCATGCCAACCATCACCGGTGTTTTCAAATTTGACATGCGCTATGCACTCTTCAAATTGCGGCAGTGCTACTGCCAATTCACCACCGCGATTCAATACAAACGAGCCTCCATCAAATACCTGGTCATCCTGACCTCCTACCATATTCAAGTAAACAAGAGGTAAGCGCGTTTCCACAACTCTGGCGACCATCTGAGTTATCCGGGAATTCATTTTATTGCGAGCATAGGGTGAGCCATTCGGAACAAATAAAACTTCAGCACCAGATTCTACCAATGCTTCTGGCACGTCTACATGCCAGGCATCTTCGCAGATAGGTGAACCAATACGTAATGCTCCAACCTTATATGGACCAGAAATATTAGTTTTTCGATACAGACGTACTTCATCAAAAATACCTGTATTCGGCAATGTATGCTTCTTAACAATAGCCTGAATTGAGCCCGAACTTAAAATATAAAAAGCATTATAAAGGCCAGTATCATCATGAAATGGTGCACCAATGCCAATTACCGGACCATCCACACACTTCTTAGCCAAAATGTTGATATGAGACATAGTATCTTGAACAAAGCTGGGTTTCATAACCAGATCTTGCAGTTGGTAACCTGTGATAAACATTTCTGGCAACATCACCATATCAGACCGCGCTTCTTTTGCAGCGCACCAAGCCTGAAAAACTTTATCACAATTTCCCAGAATATCTCCCACCGTAGCGTTCAATTGGGCCATTGTTAGTTGAAATTTTTTTGTCATCACTTCGCTCAGTTCTTCAATTATTCCATATATCTAGCAGACAACGACGGATCGAAAAGGGTAATCAGCCAATCAAGTGTTGAAAGGCGTTGCTCTACTTGACCAGGTTTATTAGTGTCTATTTTATACAATGCACTCCAAAATACATTTTGGACCATAGTTCTAGGGGAAAAGCTTTTGATACTCGCCAAAATGTCAGCGTCTATTTTCGTTATAACTATAATTTTTTTTTCCAACGCAGCCTTTGGTCAGTCTGCAAGTATTCAGACCAAGCAATATGAGAATGGTGGTTTTTATAAAGGCACTTTCAAAAATGGACGACAACACGGTTATGGCACCTATAGCTTGCCGTCCGGGTATCAGTATGAAGGGGAGTGGGAAAACGGACAAGCCGTAGGAGAAGGTGTTGCAAAATTCTCTAACGGTTCCGTTTATAACGGTACTTTTTTGAACGGAAAACCAAATGGAATTGGTACAATTACTTACGCAGATGGAGGCAAATACACCGGTGTTTGGGCTGAAGCGCAAATTGAAGGTGAAGGGATTGCAGAATATCCAGATGGTACTCGTTACGAGGGAGAATTTCGATCCAACAAATATCATGGGCGCGGAGTTTTAGTTTTAAAAAGCGGCTACAGTTTTGAAGGAACATGGGTAAACGGCGTCAAAGAAGGACTAGGAACAATTACTTATGCAGACGGGGCAATTTACAGTGGAGAGTTGATTGCAGATAAACGTTCTGGCAAGGGATCGTTGACTACTGCAGACGGAATAATTTTATTAGGTGAATGGCTCGACGGAGAATTCAATGGCAAAGGTACGATCACGCAACCTAATGGCGATGTTTACTATGGCTTTATTGCGAACGGATTAGAGGAAGGCGAAGGCGAACTTTCCTACTCTAATGGAGATGTTTATAAAGGACAATTCCTTGGTGGTTTTCGCCACGGAAACGGAGAATTGATAGGTAATGATAACTACCATTTTGTAGGCAATTGGTTCGAAGGGCAAATTCAAGGTCTGGGTGTAGAGACCTACCCTGATGGTTCTGTGTATAAGGGAGAATTTGTTGCTAACTTAGCAGATGGAAAAGGCGAAATTATTTATGCAGATGGTGCAACGTACGTAGGCAGATGGAAATCTGGCGAAGTCGACGGCAAGGGTATCTCGACCTATCCAAACGGCATGATTTATGATGGCAACTTTGAAAATGGAAAAATACATGGCTTTGGTCTCATGACCTTTGGCGATAGCTATCTGTACGAGGGAATGTGGAAAGATGGTGAACGGCATGGTGTTGGAAAAGTAAAATATAGAGATGGCACGACATATGAAGGCGAGTTTGAGGCCGGTCAGCGTTCTGGTAACGGCGTGATGCAAATGCAGGATGGCTTTGAGTATTCAGGGCAATGGCTTTCTGGCGAAATGCATGGAACAGGAATTGCAAAATACGCAAATGGGGATATTTATGAAGGCAACTTTTTTGCGGGCCGTCGTCAGGGCCAAGGAACAATGACCTATTACACAGGAGCCGTAACAGGTGGAACTTGGACTGAAGGAGCATTGGAAGCTGATTAATCTTTAATAGTGAACGGTTGATTGCCCGATAGTCAGATTGAGTTTATCGTAGCGTTTCTGAGGTGATTACCACGGTACTTGCACGCCATTTTGATCAAAAAAATGGCCTGTATCCTTAGAACTTCGGCTTTCAATTACATCAAACAAAATAGATGCGGTTTCAGGAGCCGACCGAGACTGGTGATTGTTAATAAATTGTTCAGTCAGAGGTGTTTCTACTGTCCCTGGATGTAACGAAAAACACGCCAATTTTGGAAGGCTCCGAGAAAATTCAATCGATGCAGTGTGAACAATTTGGTTTAGTGCAGCCTTTGAAGCCCTATAAGAAATCCAGCCGCCAAGCCGATTATCACCAATGGAGCCAACTCGAGCAGAAAGTACAGCTATTCGAGTTGGACAATCTTTGACTATTAAACGGCCAATATTGCTGAGTATGAGTGCGGGGCCGATCGCATTTATTTGCATTTGATCAGCCATCCCTTTGGCTGTAATTGAACGAATAGTTTTTTCCGGGCGATATTCATCAATTTTCAGTGCGCCAGTAGCGATAATAACTGTATGAAATAAATCCTTCATTGAACCCAAGATATTTGGCACCGTTTCAGGTTCTTTGAAGTCCAATCTATCAAGGCTTCTGGACACACCGATGCAATTCCATTGACGTGAAATATACTCGTGCTCTAGTGCCGCGCCAATGCCGCCAGAATTTCCAATTATTAAAACTCGCCTCATGCTGACTTCATAGAGTAGAAAAACAAGAACGCCAATAAATTGTAAATTAAATTCAAATAATCATAATTTTAATTCAAGAGTATAATTCTCCAGCTCCATTTTTCTCTTCCAATTTATAAAACTAAAGCTATATCTAACTTATGAAAAAATTTATTTATCAAAATTTACTCCTAGAACTCAGTTTATACTGAGCGTGCTTTTAGGCGCGAGACGCTCAACCTAGTCCAGCGCCTCTACTAAGAAAAAAATTCAAAATAAAAGAGCTTTTCATGACACAAGACAGTGTAGTAATTTTTGATACCACATTACGCGACGGCGAACAAAGTCCCGGCGCAACTATGACCCATGCAGAAAAACTTGAAATAGCTGAAATGCTGGATGATATGGGCGTTGACATCATAGAGGCAGGCTTTCCAATTGCTTCAGAGGGTGACTTCAATGCGGTAAGTGAAATTTCAAAACGCAGCAAGAATTCAGTGATCTGTGGACTAGCTCGTGCAAATTTAAAAGATATTGATCGCTGCGCTGAAGCTATCCGCAACGCATCCCAACCACGAATTCACACCTTCATTGGAACCTCTCCACTTCACCGTGCTATCCCAAATTTAACCAAAGATGAAATGGCTGAACGTATCCATACCACAGTAACTCACGCAAGAAATTTGTGTGACAATGTCCAATGGTCACCAATGGATGCCACACGCACTGAATATGATTACCTCTGCAAAACAATTGAAATAGCGATTAACGCAGGTGCTACAACGATAAATATTCCAGATACAGTAGGCTATACTGCTCCAAAAGAGAGTGCTGATCTTATAGCTAAACTAATTTTAGACATTCCACGCTCTAACGAAGTGATCTTTGCCACCCACTGTCATAATGATCTCGGAATGGCCACAGCAAATTCACTCGCAGCTGTTAGTGCTGGAGCACGTCAAATAGAATGTACAATCAATGGGCTAGGTGAACGCGCTGGTAACACAGCACTGGAAGAAGTGGTAATGGCGCTCAAAGTGCGAAACGACATAATGCCATATCAAACCAACATCGATAGCACAAAGATTATGGCTATAAGTCGTCGGGTAGCAACGGTATCAGGTTTTGCTGTTCAATTTAATAAAGCTATTGTTGGAAAAAATGCTTTTGCGCATGAAAGCGGAATTCATCAAGATGGCATGCTGAAGAATTCTGAGACCTTCGAGATAATGCGTCCTGAAGATGTAGGACTGTCAGAAACTAATTTGGTTATGGGCAAACATTCCGGCCGTGCAGCTTTGCGTTCTAAACTGAAAGATCTGGGCATAGAGTTGGCAGATAATCAATTGAACGATGTTTTTATTCGTTTTAAAAGCCTAGCAGATCTGAAAAAAGAAGTTTTTGATGATGACCTTATTGCTTTAGTTGGTGAAGATCATGGGGATAATCAATCATACAAATTGGGGCTTACGTCATTGCATGTCGTCTGCGGTACACAGGGTCCACAAAAGGCGGCTTTAGAGTTAAAAATAGATGATGAGATCCATTCTGTGACAGCTACTGGCGACGGGCCAGTAGATGCAACTTTTAACGCAGTAAAGGAATTGTTCCCACATACTGCAAAATTACAGTTGTACCAGGTACACGCAGTGACGGAAGGAACAGATGCTCAGGCAACAGTCACAGTTAGGATGGAGGAAGACGGGAAAATTGCAACTGGACAATCTGCTGATACTGATACGGTCGTGGCATCCGCAAAGGCGTATATCAACGCTCTCAACAAACTGGTGATTAAGCGAGAGAAATCTTTACCAGGTGAAGATACAAAATCAGTTTCGTACAAAGATGCAGGCTGATCTCCGCGCACTGAGGTAGTCCCAAGGGCTTCAACATGAAAAGCAAAGAACTACCCTTGGAAACAATTCTTCGTATCTCTATAAGATAAATTAGAATAACTACCAAGAATCGTTGGTATAGATTTAAAAAGGCGACATAAATGTTTGGACTAAGTGGTCTGTTTTCGTCAGACATGGCGATAGATTTAGGCACAGCAAATACGTTGGTCTATGTCAAAGGTAAGGGTGTGATTTTAAATGAACCCTCTGTAGTGGCCTACCAGGTCAAAGATGGGCAGAAAAAAGCACTGGCTTTTGGTGAAGATGCAAAGCTTATGCTTGGACGAACTCCAGGCTCTATTCAGGCGATCAGGCCAATGCGTGATGGCGTGATAGCAGACTTTGATGTCGCAGAAGAAATGATTAAACATTTTATCCGCAAAGTTCATAAACGAACAACATTCTCAAAACCCAAAATTATTGTATGCGTACCACACGGCGCTACACCTGTGGAGAAGCGGGCCATCAGACAGTCAGTATTATCAGCAGGCGCTCGCCGAGCGGGACTAATAGCAGAGCCTATTGCAGCAGCAATAGGAGCTGGCATGCCTATCACTGATCCCACAGGCTCTATGGTCGTAGACATCGGCGGTGGCACCACAGAGGTTGCCGTTCTGTCCCTGGCCGATATTGTTTACGCCCAGTCAGTACGTATGGGTGGTGACCGCATGGATGACGCAATAATAAATTATTTGCGGCGTCAGCATAATCTTTTAGTCGGGGAAGCAACGGCAGAACGAATTAAAAAAACTATTGGCACTGCCCGAATGCCCGATAAAGGTAGGGGTGCAGTAATGACAATTCGAGGCCGCGACTTACTAAATGGTGTACCAAAAGAGACAGAAATCAGTCAGGCTCAAGTTGCTGAAGCATTAGCAGAAACTGTTCAACAAATTTGTGACGGTGTTATGACTGCTCTTGAAGTCACACCACCGGACTTGGCCGCAGATATAGTGGATCGCGGCGTAATGCTAACTGGTGGTGGTGCTTTGCTCGGTGATTTGGATTTGGAACTACGCGAGAAAACAGGGTTGGCGGTATCTGTTGCAGACGAAAGTCTTAACTGTGTCGCCATTGGCACGGGAAAAGCGCTCGAATACGAAGCACAATTGATGCATGTAATCGACTACGATAGCTAATCGTTCAAACCCTCAGGTTAGATTATGGCAGGGCAAAGCAAAAATACAGATGGATACTCAACGGTCGCATATAGGCTGTTAATGGGGTTGTTAGTCACTCTTCTTGTGGGGCTGTTTTTATTTTGGCGCATTGATAGCCCGCGAGTTGAGCAGGTCCGAATGAATATCATTGATAGGGTTATTCCAAATTTTTCTTGGCTAGGTCTACCGTTAACTAAAGCTTTTGACTTACTTTTAGCAGCAAAAAGTTATGAACAAATCTTTCAGCAAAACCAAAACTTACGTCGAGAATTACAACAAATGAAAGCCTGGAAAGAAGCAGCTCTTCAACGCGAACAGGAAAATGCAAAACTTTTGGATCTGAACCAGGTTAAACTGGACCCTAGATTTACCAAGATTACAGGAGTAGTTTTAGCTGACAGTGGCGGGCCCTTTCGAAAAACTGTTCTTATAAATATTGGAAAACGTGATGGCATCATAGACGGGTGGGCTGCCATGGATGGTCTGGGTTTAGTAGGACGGATCTCCGGGGTTGCTAACAATACATCGCGCGTTGTCTTACTCGGAGATACCTCAAGCCGCGTGGCCGTAACAATTAATTCTGGCGGTCAAAGAGCGTTACTTGTGGGCGACAACACCAATCAGCCAACTATCGAATTTTTAAAAAACCCTGCATCTGTTAGAGCAGGAGACAGAGTTATGACATCTGGCGACGGAGGGGTCTTTCCACCTGGAGTCTTAGTTGGACAAGTAATATATTCTACTTCCGGGCGGCTTAGGGTATTGCTTGCAGCAGATATACAGAGATTGGAGTTTCTACGCATAATAAGACACCAAGCAAGAGAAAAAGTAACCTCAACAGGTGGCTTAGTGGGACTGCCACCATTTAAACCAAGCGCTACAAACGATGAATGAGCTTCCTAACCGTCTTTTGAGGCTTAGATGCATTTTTTTGGTAATGGCAATCTTTTTGATAATGCTGCCAACACTACCAATTCGAGCTGATTTTAATCATATTTTTATCCCAGATTTATTATTGATCATGACATTTACTTGGGTGATGCAACGACCAGACGTAATCGGTCCAATAACTATAACAATAGTATTTTTATTTGCTGATTTTATATTGCAGCGACCCCCAGGCTTATGGGCTGTTATAGTTCTTCTTGCGGCCACATTCTTGGGCATGCGATCCGCGAATTTTAAAGAAGTATTTTTTATTTATGAATGGACAACAGTTTCAGTTATCATCGTTTTTTGCTACCTGACACAATATATCCTAATGAGGTTAACATTTCTTGCAATCTACGACCTTAAGCTTCTGACAACTACAGCTTTGACAACAATTTTCTTTTATCCTGTTTTTACGTGGGTATTTCGGCCCATGCTTAAGAAGCAAGGCCTTCATATTAAAAAGAAATTGGCGACTGAGGTTTCTGAATGAAAAGTACTTCAAGCGAAAATTTAAACTCTACAAAGCAATTTTCACGACGCGCGTTGGTTATCGGAGGAATGCAACTAAGCATGATAGCAGCCCTAGGCGTTCGCATGCGGTTTTTACAAATAAATGAAGCAGAAAAATATCGTCTATTAGCTGAAGAAAATCGTATTAATGTTCGTTTGCTGCCACCGTCAAGAGGTTTAATTTTTGACCGAGAAGGTAGGCTGGTAGCAGAGAATTTACCAAATTATCGCATAGGGTTAATACGTGAGGACACAGGTGATCTTGAGGAAATATTAACAAAGCTACAAAATTTAATTTATATTCGTCCAAAAGACCTTACTAAAGCACGTAAGGAGCTTTTACGCGTAAGTTCTTTCGTGCCAGTTACCCTTGCTGAAAACTTAAGTTGGGCTGATTTTGCAAAAGTAGCTGCCAACGCCCCGGCCCTCCAAGGCGTTTTTACCGATGTTGGACTAACCCGTATATATGCGCAAAACGAAAACTTAGCGCATGTGGTGGGTTATGTGGGCCCCGTGAGTGACCATTATTTGAAACAAATAGAAGATCCAGATCCACTACTACAAATACCCCGCTTTCAGGTGGGGAAAACTGGCGTTGAGGCGCAAATGGAATCCAAATTGCGCGGGTCAGCAGGTCTTCAACGAGTAGAGGTTAATTCTGCTGGACGTATAATACGAGAGCTTGAGCGCATAGAGGGAGATCCCGGCACCTCAACCCAACTCACCATAGACAGTAAAATCCAAAATTATGCTTTGGCACGCTTAGGTAATCTTTCAGCAAGCGCAGTTGTTATAGATTGTTTCAATGGAGATGTATTAGCAGTGGGATCTAGTCCAAGCTTTGATCCAAACCTTTTTGTCACAGGAATTTCAACAAAAAAATACGATGCACTTCGCAATGACGTTTTCGGTCCATTAAGAGCAAAAGCCGTGCAAGGCACCTACGCTCCTGCCTCAACTTTTAAAATGATTACTGCACTAGCCGCACTTGAAGCTGGGGTTTTAAAGCCAGATGATGAAATCATTTGTACCGGGCATCTCGAAGTTTCCAACAATAAATTTCACTGTTGGAAGGCCCACGGACCAATGAATTTGGAGGACGCAATCATCCAAAGCTGTGATGTCTTTTTTTATTCGATCGGTCAAAAGGTCGGTATTGATAGAATATCTAATATGGCCAAACGATTTGGGCTGGGAGTAAAACATGATCTACCACTCAGCGCAATTAGCCGTGGCGTAGCGCCAACACGCGAATGGAAAAAGAAATCTTTCGAAAAAAATTGGCTTTTGGGTGATACCGTAAATGCTTCAATTGGACAGGGTTTCGTGTTGGCGTCACCCTTACAGCTCGCAGTTATGGCCGCGCGCCTTGGAACTGGTCAAGCCATTCAACCTAGATTAATTCAAAACATGAACAATGTTAATATTTCTCAGGAGCCAAATAAAAAATTAAATGTTAACTCTGATCATTTAGCTTTGGTCCAGAAAGCCATGTTCGGTGTAACAAATACGAAAGCCGGTACGGCCTATTCACGCCGCATTGAAACAAATAAATTTCGTATGTCAGGAAAAACTGGAACAGCGCAGGTTCGCCGCATCACAGCAGCAGAACGTGAGCAAGGAGTGATAAGCAACAAGGACTTGCCTTGGCAACAGAGAGACCATGCCTTGTTCGTCGATTATGCCCCCGCTGACAACCCAAAAGTAGCAGTCGCAGTTGTTGTTGAACATGGCGGTGGCGGAAGCTCAGTTGCAGCGCCTATTGGCCGCGATATTACTCTTTTTGCTCTTACAGGAGAGCTCCCAAATTTAAAGCATTACCCAACAAAGTTCCGAAGAGAAATTCAGCTTGAACAAGAAGATATAGCGCCAAGATTGATAGATTGGACAAGTCCAAAAGTTAAAGAACGCAGTAAAGCATGAGTTATTTAGAATACAACCTTAAGACTGTTCCCACAGGGTTTAAAAAAATTTTAGCCTTAAACTGGCCAATTATTTTTTTACTCATTGTTATTTCAAGCATTGGTTTTGCAATGCTATATTCAGTATCCGGTGGTGTTGTCGAACGTTGGGCACAGCCACAAATGCAAAGGTTTTTTGTCGGAATGATTATGCTTTTCATTGTGGCAATGGTGCCTAGTTGGTTCTGGCGAAATATATCATTCATTACATATATTTTGGGCGTTTCCCTGTTATTATCTGTAGAGTTTTTTGGCGTGAAAGGTATGGGAGCACAACGTTGGCTCGATTTTGGTTTTTTTCGTCTACAACCGTCTGAACTAATGAAAATCACACTAGTATTAGTTTTAGCGGCCTACTATGATTGGTTGCCTCAAAAACGAACTTCACAGCCTATCTGGGTCACTATCCCTCTGATAATGATCGCATTACCTGCTTTATTAGTTTTGCGCCAACCAGATCTTGGGACAGCGTTACTATTAATCACTGGTGGTGGAGCAGTCATGTTTTTGGCTGGGGTGCATTGGGCCTATTTTATAACAATCATAAGTTCAGGGCTTAGTTTGGCTTTTGCAGTTTTTCAAAGTCGAGGTACTACTTGGCAACTATTAAAAGATTATCAATATACTAGAATTGATACATTTCTTGATCCAAGCAGAGATCCCTTGGGTACAGGATATCACATTACTCAGGCAAAAATAGCTTTGGGTTCTGGCGGCTGGACGGGAAGAGGTTTCATGCAGGGAACACAATCACGTTTAAATTTTTTACCGGAAAAACACACAGATTTTATTTTCACCACAATATCAGAGGAGTTTGGTTTTGTAGGATCAATAACCCTTTTAATACTTTATCTGGCAGTATTATTTTTTTGTACTCTTTCAGGTTTGAGTAATAAGGATCGGTTTGCATCACTTTTAACTCTTGGAATTGGTAGTACGTTTTTTTTATTTTTTGCTATTAATATGGCAATGGTAATGGGGCTTGTACCAGTCGTTGGAGTGCCCTTGCCTTTGGTCAGCTATGGCGGTTCAGCAATGCTTGTTTTACTGTTGGGTTTTGGATTAATGCAAAGTGCCCATGTTCACCGTCCACAGAGAAAGTAAATATGATAAATATTCTTTTTGCGGCCCAGCCAGATCAATTTCCTATCTACGAGAAACATCTTGCTCACTTTCTAAGAAAGAAAAATATCGCTGCATATTTGAGTATGGAATTACCGCCAGAAATTGTAGATTATATCGTTTATGCCCCAAATAGTGTTATTACCAATTTGTCATCTTACACTCGTTGCAAGGCCGTTTTAAATCTTTGGGCCGGCGTGGAAAAAATTGTTGGAAATAAAACATTGACCCAACCTCTTTGTCGAATGGTAGATAGTGGATTGCAGCAGGGTATGACCGAGTGGGTTGTTGGCCATACTCTTCGATATCACTTGGGTATCGATAAACATATCGTTAATCCTAACAAAATTTGGGAAAATGACCAGCCCCCACTGGCCCAAGATCGTTCAATATCAATTTTGGGTCTGGGCGTCTTGGGAACCGCCTGCGCCAAATCCCTCTCACAAATTGGGTTTAAAGTTAATGGGTGGTCAAAATCACCAAAAGAAATACCAAATGTGGAAACGTACCATGGAAACTCAAAACTCAAAACAGTACTAAACTCTGCTGAAATTCTAATCCTACTCTTGCCAGATACACCCGATACGCAAGATTTAATAAACACAAAGACCCTGAGCTATTTACCTGCGGGTTCGGTGTTAATAAATCCAGGCCGAGGGTCTCTAATAGATGATGATGCCTTAATTTCCGCCCTCACTTCAGGTCGTGTATCCGCTGCATGTCTTGATGTATTTCGTACTGAACCTTTACCACCTAATCACCCTTATTGGCAGATGCCTAATGTCACGGTTACGCCTCATATAGCTTCTGGGACTCGTGCAGCCACAGCAGCTGAGGTCATAGTTGAAAATATTGTTCGCGGACAAAAAGGATTGCCCTTTCTCTACCAGGTAGATCGAAAGGCTGGGTATTAGCACTATCGTAGTATTGGTGGTTTCCCCTTTATCGAGCCTGGAGCAGATAATTTAACAGGTGGCTCAGGCTGCGGCAAATCAAAGCGGAGCCCAACATTTAATATTTTTTCGACTAAACCATGGACTGGATCCAGATAAGTTACATCCCAAGGTTCTCCATTATGATCAGAAAACTGTAAATACTCATTCACGAGTTTTGCTAAATTAGGCTGAGAATTGGGAACTGAGCCAACAAAACACAAAAGTGGGTTTTTATTATCCAATATATCTGTTGCTTCAACCAAACAGGCATAATCTGCAAAACCTCTCGCCGATGTCAGCTTGACGGACAGAGCGTCCAGTGCCTTTGAAGAAATTTTTGCTGGAGGTCTAACTTCTATAATTTTTTGAGCCATTTCCTCTGGCCTTTCGTCTAAAGACGTAACCAGCCACTGAAGAGTCGCAGGTTCAAAAATATAACCGATTGCTGCAGTGCCAGGATTGAGCGCGACGCCCGTATTTTTGTCAGCAAGCATTTTTATTAAAACACGACCTGACAATGCTAAATACTCCGCACCTCCACCAACCGACTCTTCAAGGCGCAGCTCAGTATCGTAAACAGCAACATACTCTTGCTCTTTCAAATAAACTACTTTTGGATTTAGGTCTGAACTTCTTTCACTAATGTCTAAAGCTAAAAATAACTCGCTTTCAGAAAATCTCTCAAGCACAGTAGCGAACAGTGTTGGGTCATTTGGATTTTTTACCAATATTATGATAGCGCGTTCCAGGGCAGTCATTTTAAAGTCCCATAATATTAGAATTTGAGAAAAAATGTGTTGTCACGGAACCCCATGGAAATAGTTGTGTTAATGTTACGCTTTATTACCGCCACCGGGACCCCGCAAGATAAAGATACTCTAGCTTACCGTACAGAAATTAGCCTGTTAAGTTTAAGATCGCAAAGTTAAATTTTAAAAAAATTAATTATTTAAAAACATTGAAGATCAGCTGTGTACACAGCGCTTAATTTTATTATATAAACATTGTGTAGTCTTTAGAGGCCGCCCTTTCTGCGTTAAATTTGTATAAAAAAGGAACTGCCTTGAAGACTATCCTTACCTCAGCATTCATGATGGCGCTTTGGTTAATGCTTTCTGGAATTTATAAACCGATGCTTATAGGCTTTGGGTTAGTTTCCGTCGGACTAGTTATGATCATCGTCCGTCGAATGGACCAAGTTGACGGAGACCATGTTCGTATTTTTATAAAACCAGTAAAGTTTATTTTTTATATTTTTTGGCTCTTTAAGGAGATAGCCAAGTCTAACTGGGCCGTGACAAAAGTTATTTTTTCCCGCACCATGCCAATAAATCAAAATTTATTTGAAGTTCCATACACCCAAAAAAGTGATCTGGGACAAGTAATTTTTGCAAACTCTATCACCCTAACTCCAGGTACGCTCACGATAGAAACTGAAACTGGAGACTTTTTAGTACATTCTTTATCTTATAGCCCAGAAGACCCTGAAACACTCAGAGATATGGATAGGCGTGTAACAGCAATTGAGAGCAGATTGGATCTCTAATGTTCTCAATAGCAGCAGTAGCAATATTTATAGCCATGTGCCTTGTTTTAGTACGTTTGATTAAGGGGCCAACTTTATACGACCGTGTTCTAGCTGTAAATTCTTTCGGTACTCACACAGTTTTGTTAATTGGAATTATGGGTTTTCTAAATGGACGTCCCGACTTCCTAGATATCGCTCTTCTATATGCCCTAATAAACTTTGTAGGTACCATCGCAATCCTAAAGTTTTTTCGATATCGGGCAATTGGAGATACAATGTGGACCCCAACAGAGCCAAGTAATGAGGATCATAATTAATGGATTTCTTTTTTAGTTTTTTGTGTATGGTTTTAATAATATCTGGATCTTTTTTTGTGGTTATTGGGGCCTTTGGTACCTACAGGTTTCCAGACTTTTGGTCTCGCCTTCATGCGGCGTCAATAACAGACTCAGCTGGTGTCATTTTATTACTTATTGGTATGGGCATTTACTCAGGCCTGACTTTGATCACTTTTAAACTTTTAGTGATTGGCCTCTTTTTGTTTATAACTGGGCCGACTTCGACACATGCTGTTGCTAACGCCGCTCTGGTATCAGGCCTACGACCACCACAGATTACGAACAAAACTCACAAAAAGACTAACTCAGACTAACCAAATAACATCAAAAAATTGACTTAAAAGAATTACCCATTATCGCAGGTACAAAATCGAAACTTTCATAAACATATCACTTTTCAGCATGTTAATAGTCACAGCTGTAACTGTAGTAAAAACTCGAAGTCTATTTGCCATTGTAGCTCTTTCTGGAGTTTTCAGTCTGTTATCTGCTCTCTTATTTATTACATGGGATGCCGTCGACGTAGCTTTTACTGAGGCCGCTGTCGGCGCTGGTATTTCCACAGTTTTAATGTTGGGCACTCTCGCACTGACCTCGAGAGCAGAGAAAGAGAGCGCAAAATCAAATTTACTCCCATTATTTGCAGTCGTTCTAGCAGGAGCAGTAATGTTTTATGGTACATTAGACATGCCAGAATTTGGATCTCCAGAGACACCAGTGCAAACACATGTTGGGCCAGATTATTTAAAACGAATTCCAGATGATATTCATGTACCAAATGCAGTAACAGCAATTCTGGCCAGCTATAGAGGCTACGATACGTTGGGAGAAACTGCGGTTGTTTTCGCCGCTGGTATTGGTGTCTTGATGTTAATTGGTGGATTGCGCCGCCGCCGGATAAACGACGACGACAAAAACTCTAGTGACACGAAGGATACGACCTGATGCGTCACCATTTAATTTTACGGGTAATAACCAAACTCCTTGTCGGCACTATATTTTTGTTCGCCCTCTATGTCCAATTTCATGGTGACTACTCACCAGGTGGAGGGTTTCAGGCAGGCGTAATAATGGCAGTAGGTTTTATTCTTTACGGAATTGTTTTCAGCCTGGCTAAAGCCCAAAAAGTTTTTCCACCCTGGCTAGTGCATAAACTGTTGGCCTTTGGTGTACTGCTTTATGCCGGGACTGGAATTTACAGCATGTTAATGGGCTATGGCTATTTAGACTATACAGCCATCGACCCTCACCACCCATCCCATGGACAACATCTTGGCATTTTAATTGTAGAGCTAGGCGTTGGCATCACCGTAACAGGCGTAATGGTTGCGATATATTATGCTTTTGCAGCGCGGGCACCAATTCTAAGTGACGAGGATTGGTAAACATGGATATTTTTACCACCGAATTCATTCTAGGACATCTGAACTACTGGTTATTTATCATACTAATGATGACTGGTCTCTACATTGTAATTAGTAAGGGAAATTTGGTTAAAAAAATTGTTGGTTTGAATATTTTCCAAACTTCAGTTTTTATGTTTTACATATCGATGGGAAAAGTCTCAGGAGGTACAGCGCCAATTTTTCCATTGGACGGCGTTTATGATCCTAGTGTCGCCTATTCAAATCCCCTTCCACATGTACTTATTCTTACGGCTATCGTGGTTGGAATAGCCACAACTTCACTAGGCCTTGCCCTCATAATTAGAATTCGGGAAGAATATCACAGTATAGAGGAAGAACACATAACAATTCTTGAAGATACTGTCTTCCGGACAGAAAATTTGCCTTTGGATGGTAAAGGTGGGTCGATCTGATGGCTACGCAAACTGCGCACCACGTGGCGATGACATTGTCGGAGCACCTGCCTATTCTGCAAGTGCTAATTCCATTTATCACAGCACCCTTAATCGTCTTTGTTGGACGCCGTGAACTAGCGTGGCCCCTAGCATTTACCGCGAGCTTCACTTCCTTTGTGATAGCTTGCTTGCTTCTATCCAAGGTAATTGGCGGTGGCGTAATTTCTTATAAAATAGGAGGTTGGGCACCACCCCTTGGAATTGAATACCGTGTCGATGCGGCAAACGCTTTTGTACTTTTCCTAGTTACTGGGATTTCAACCCTAGTCCTGCCATACGCCCGACAAAGTGTCAGTTCAGAAATGCCTGAGCGAACTCAAACTTTATTTTATGCACTTTTTCTACTCTGCCTGACTGGCCTTCTTGGCGTTACAACTACTGCAGACGCATTCAATGTATTTGTATTTCTGGAGATATCGTCGTTATCAACTTATGTACTCATTGCACAGGGCTCATATAGAGATAAACGAGCACTAACTGCGGCCTTCAATTATTTGATTATGGGGACAATTGGAGCCACCTTTTTTGTTATCGGCCTTGGCTTTTTATACATGGCAACCGGCACCCTGAATATGGCTGACTTAGCAGACCGGATTTCAGGTCAATATGATAGTCGAACAGTGCGAGCTGGGTTTGCCTTCATTCTTGTAGGTATGGGCCTCAAAGTGGCAATCTTTCCTCTACATCTTTGGTTGCCCAATGCATATACTTATGCTCCATCTGCTGTGACCACATTTTTGGCTGCTACCGCCACTAAGGTCGCTATCTATGTTTTGCTGAGGTTTGTCTTTAGTGTATTTCAACCAGAGTTTCTTCTTGAAACCTCAGCGCTTGAAATTATTTTTTATCCATTTGCTTTGCTCGCAATGTTTGCTGCATCCTTTACTGCAATATTTCAGCGTGACCTTAAGCGCATGCTCGCCTATTCAAGTATTGCGCAAATTGGCTACATGCTACTGGGCGTTGCGCTGCTGTCAGAAACTGGATTAATGGCGGCAATTATTCACCTTTTTAACCATGGTATAACTAAAGCAGCGCTCTTCATGGGCGTTGGCGCATACGTACTGCGTTCGGGAGGTTCTTTTTATATACACCTACAGGGGCTTGGAAAGACAATGCCATGGACCAGTGCCGCCACTGTAATTGGTGGAATATCACTGATCGGTGTGCCCGGAACCGCAGGGTTTTTGAGTAAATGGCTATTGGTTCAGGCAGCGTTAGAGCAAGGATATTGGCCACTTGCAATTTTGATTGTGGCGTCCTCATTACTAGCAGTGATTTATGTTTGGCGGCTTATAGAAATACTATATCTATCGACACCAACCTCTGAAAAGGTTGTTCAAGAGGCACCACTTTCAATGCTGCTGCCACTTTGGCTAATGGCAATAGCCTGTATTTACTTTGGCTTTGCGACAGACATCACCATGGGTGCCGCAAAAGCAGCAGCACAGGCTTTATTATCCGGTTCCTCCGGTATGATGTATTAACGCGGAGCAGGTTATGGATACATTTTCAGCCATTCTACTATCAATGTTGCTCCCTGCAGTTGCAGTTATTAGCAACTTAATATTTAGGAATAGTCCCAATCTGCGAGATGGACTGACACTTGGCGCAGCCGTCGCTACCTTCCTCGTAGTCCTAAACATTTTAAATAATGTTGGCAACACAACCACAGAGACCTTCACCTTGATTGAAGTAATGCCAGGACTGGGCATTGCCTTTCACGTTGAGCCTCTAGGTTTGATGTTTGCAATTTTGGCTTCTGGCCTTTGGATAGTGACCCATATTTACGGTATTGGCTACATGCGCGGAAATAATGAAGAAAACCACGCACGTTTTTTTGCATGTTTTTCTTTTGCAATTTTTGCAGTTATGGGAATTGCCTTTGCAGCCAATATGTTCACTTTGTTTCTTTTTTACGAAGTATTGACGCTTTCTACTTATCCACTGGTTGCTCACAAAGGTACCTTAGCTGCTGTCAAAGGGGCGCGGACTTACCTTGGTATTCTCATAGGCACCTCAATTGGACTGCAGCTAGTTGCAATCATTTGGACCTACGCAGTAGCTGGCACGTTAGATTTTACCACAGGCGGAATTTTAGAGGGTTTGATAGTAGGCCCATCAGTCGCAATCCTACTTGGGCTTTATGCCTTTGGGATTGGGAAAGCAGCCCTAATGCCTTTTCACCGGTGGCTGCCTGCAGCAATGGTAGCACCCACGCCAGTAAGTGCACTCTTACATGCAGTAGCCGTGGTTAAGGCAGGTGTTTTTACGATGTTAAAGGTGGGTATTTACATTTTTGGAATTGACTTCCTGGCCACCACCGGCGCCTCTATTTGGCTGATGTGGCTGGCGGCATTTTCAATTATTGCGTCCTCTGTGATTGCATTGACCAAGGACAACCTCAAAGCAAGACTGGCGTACTCAACCATTAGTCAACTCTCATATATAACGCTTGGTGTGGCACTTGCGACATCAATGGGAATACTTGGCGGCAGCCTCCACGTTGTAATGCACGCTATGGGCAAGATCACACTCTTCATGTGTGCAGGATCGATATATGTCGCAACGCATAAAACGGACATAAGCCAAATGACCGGTTTAGGACGTATAATGCCCATTACGTTTGGAGCTTTTCTAATTGGGGCCCTATCGATAATTGGTTTGCCACCATTAGGTGGGTCTTGGAGTAAGTGGTTACTAATTATCGGTGCTGCAGATGCCAGCCAACTGGTTATGGTCGGCATTCTATTGATCAGTTCACTTTTAAATGTTGCATACCTTTTACCATTGGTAGGAAAAGGCTTCTTCTTGAAAGGACATGATCAAGCAGAGCAACCAAATTTAGCAGAGAGCCCTTTATTAGTTTGGGCCCCACCCGCATTTACAGCATTAGGTTGTGTTGTTTTATTTTTCTACGCTGGGCATATTCAGGCTTTCCTGATGCCCATCGTGGCTACACCTTAAGGAGGCCGCGTATGGACTGGGAAAAACCTGAGGATAAGAGCAAACTCTCCTCCCTTGGCCTTGCACTTTCGTGGTTTACAAGGCCACAGAATGCCAACAAACTGTTCATTGGGCTGACTTTACTTTGTCTGATATTATTTTTTGCAGACTTTACGTATCATAAACATGGTCATTTTCATATTGAGGAAATCCCAGGGTTTTATGGGGTCTATGGGTTTGTTATGTTTACAGCGCTCATATTAGTTGCCAAAATTTTAAGGATGATCATAAAGCGCCCTGAAAACTATTATGGCGACAAATCAATTGATCAAGAAGACTACCCTGCAAACCAATTAGAGCAGGACACAAAGTGATGATGAGCACTTTCCCCACAGCCTTCATGTTTATTTTTGCTGCATTAGCTACTGGCATTTTGCCAAGAGGCTCTGCCCGCAGTATTATTTTACTTATAACTCCAATACTTGCCGCATGGCAGATCTGGAACCTTCCTTTTGGCATATTCGCACAAGTTGAACTTTTAGGTCAGTCACTTGATATGATGCGGGTAGATAAATTATCTCGCATTTTTGGATTGATTTTCTGTTTGGCAGCTTTTTTAGGAAATCTTTACGCGTGGCATGTGCGCGACCTAGTACAACAAATAGCAGCTTTGCTGTATGCAGGCGCCGCCATTGGAGCCGTTTTCGCTGGCGATCTAATCACTTTATTTTTTTATTGGGAAGGCACAGCTATCGCTTCAGTTTTCTTAATTTGGGCCCGAAGAACGGAAGGTGCCTATCACACCGGAATGCGCTACCTAATTATTCAAATTACATCAGGAGTTATTCTTCTAGCAGGTGCCGCACTATTATACAGAGAAACTGGATCCATCACCTTTGAACGTATGACCTTGGGATCATTAGGTACGTGGCTAATTTTTATCTCTTTTGGTATTAAATGTGCGTTTCCACTATTACATAACTGGCTTCAAGACAGCTACCCCGCTGCCACCATTACAGGTACAGTGATCCTTTCCGCATTTACAACAAAGCTGGCAGTTTATGCGCTCGCGCGCGGGTTTGCTGGTACTGAAATTCTAATTTATATTGGTGCAATCATGACATTATTTCCAATCTTTTTTGCAGAGATTGAGAACGATTTGCGTCGAGTATTGGCTTACAGCCTAAACAATCAATTAGGCTTCATGGTTGTAGGGATAGGCGTAGGCACTGAAATGGCCATCAACGGTACAGCGTCACACGCATTTGCTCATATACTATACAAGGCACTCCTATTTATGAGCGTAGGCGCTGTTATGTTGCGCACCGGTACCTCTAAAGCGTCAGAACTCGGAGGACTTTGCCGTACTATGCCCCGAACTGCTATATTTTGTTTAGTTGGGGCAGCTTCAATTTCAGCTTTTCCACTTTTTTCAGGGTTTGTAACTAAGTCTTTAATTATGGATGAGACTGCTAACCAACACTACCCAATCATTTGGGCAATACTGGTATTCGCCTCCGCGGGTGTTCTATCACATTCCGGTATAAAAATTCCATATTTTACTTTCTTTGGCCATGACAGTGGACTGCGCCCAAAAGAGGCGCCACTCCACATGCAAACAGCGATGGGTCTGACCGCTTTGCTTTGTATTGTTATTGGTGTTTATCCAGATCCACTATACGCTTTGCTCCCCTATGAAGTGGTATATCACCCCTACACAATGAGCCACGTAATTGGTCAATTACAATTACTTTGCTTTGCGTTACTGGCTTTTGTTGTCCTAATGCGTACCGGCATTCACCCACCTGAGATACGTGCTGTTAACCTTGATGTAGACTGGATTTATCGACGGTTGGCACCTGCAATATACGGAGTCATTTATACTTTTGTCGTAAAGGCCTTCACATATTGTGAGGTTAGCATGAACAACTTGCTTCAATTAACAATTAAAGGACTTTATAAATTACACGGCCCTGAAACTGGCGTTTCACGTATGCGTGGAGTTGGTTCAATGGTCATATGGGTTGCAATTCTTCTTGGATTTTCTCTTGCCTCATCTTACTTATAAAATAAAAATGTGAATTTTAGGCTGGTAGTCACTCTCGAGAGCAATGGCATTTAAGCTGAATTTGTTAGAACCTGATTTTTAAGTATGCGGTCCAACGTTACATTTAAGAAATAAGTCTCCGCCTAAATAAGTTTTTAAATTTCGGGGCTTGAAAGACAGATACTTCCAGCGTATTTCAAGCCTCGCTGATGGGTCGTAGCATAATGGTAATGCACCTGTTTTTGGTACAGTAGAGTGCAGGTTCGAGTCCTGCCGACCCAGCCAGCTTTTCTAGTTAAACAGTTTTGGAAATTCCTGTAACAATTTCAGAAGTAGAGCAACCAAGCCAAACCAAGTTATCAATAAAACTGATTAGATTTAGTGAATTGCGCCACTCAAACTAATGTTAGATACCAAGGTGCAATTTTGGCTTCCAAAAGGGACGAAATAACTCAATTTTTGGACAGCGGTTCATGACGACTTGTAGTCCAGCCTCCTCGGCTATTTTCGCAGCATCAAAATCAATTACACCAATTTGTCCCCACAACACTTTTGCGCCAATGCTGATGGCTTCTTTTGTAATATCCATAAGATCTTCAGATCGTCTAAAGACTTCAACCATGTCAACTGGGCGGTCAATGGCACTAAGCGCGGGATAAACCCTCATTCCACGAATTTCATTTAATCCAGGTCTCGGGTTGACTGGAATCATATCATAACCAGTTTCATTTAATACGCGTAAAACACCATAACTGAACTTCGTTTTATCAGGGCTCGCCCCCACCATCGCAATGGTTTTGACCGAATTCAGAATACTTTTCAGATACGCCTCTGTATAGGGTTGAGAATGGTCCATGTCAGATGTCCTTTACTGTGGCTATATCTGCTTTTAGTTCATGCGGCTGTAACGGATCAATGAAAGGGTTACGAAAGAGTGATCCATGGCTCTCTACACCTACCTCAAGAGTGATATCTGATTTAGCACGCGCCACACACAAAATTACGTAACCGTCATTGATCTGGCGATTATTCAAAGCCACTTGTCGACGTTGATCTACATTACCAGCGGTGAGCTTTGCAGCACATGTGATGCACCCTCCGTACTTACAACCATAAGGTAAATCGACCCCTTGCTCTCTTAGGTTATCGAGCAACGGACGACGGTTATCTACCCTGTAAGTAGTATTATCACGGTTAGAAATTGTAACTTGGTACTTCATCACAACCAAATGTCACTGGTACAATCACCACCAGGATATCTTGCTTCATGACATCGAGAGGGGCCATTAGGTTCCTTTCCAAAATCCACAATGAAGTCTGAATTTAACTTCATTCCACCATTCTCAGGGTCACAATCAATCATCACCATAACGCCGCCCTGATCACGAATTTCAGGGTAAAACTGATTATCCCAGGTCGAGAACAACGATGTCGTTACATATAAACGTTTCCCATCGAGACTTAGTTGAAACATCTGCGGACCGCCCGCCATTTTAATACCATTTATTTCTGGAGCTTTACCTAACAAGCCGCCCATCCAAACTTGCCCAGTAAGTACTGGTTTATGTGGATCAGAAATATCATATTGGCGCATATCACCATGAAGCCAATTGTTTAAATAAAGATACTTATCATCCATCGAGACAAGTATTGCAGACATGACGCCTGGTACCGGTATTGGCCACTCAGGATGCGGCTCATTAGCTACATCAATGATTTTTTCCCACTGCCATTTCCCTGTCTCGTCCTTCCACCAATGGATTACGTTGGAACTCAATGCAGCTCCACAAAAGCCATGCGTACTATCAGGGTTGTGATGAAATTTTACCTCGAGAGGTAGCAAACCATCTTCTCCTAAATACATGGTCTCAATTGGCTCTTTCTTTTCAAAATCCCAAAAGTGTATTTCGCGTCCATATTTGAGATGTCCAACCTCTTCCAAATCAAACCCTGGCATAAAGGTATTTGGCGCAGCCCATTCGGAAGATACCATCACATTATGGCGTGGCTGATACCAGAAATCATACCCAAACTTAATATTACCCATCGAGTTTTCCCAACGGCCCATGATTTCAAAATCTTTGTTTAAATTTAGATAACCCCCAGGTGCCTCACCCTTGGCGTCACCCAACATGGAAATGATAATCTCCGAGCCTAAGCAATGAACCGTATGTGGTCCGGAAAGATTTGTTTTAGCCTTTATATCCGAGCCCTTAACAACTTTGTGAATACGTGGTGCACGCGGATCAGTAGCTGTATCCACAATATGGATATTATTTGAACGAACACCCGGCAATAATAAGTATTTCCGTGCCATGCTTGAGTCGTCATGGCATGATGAGCAGGCATTCCACCCCATATGATGAAGCTCATCACCAATTCCTGGCATTTCTAATCTATGAATAACTTTGGAAAATGTCGCGCTAGAAGGATCCACGTCAACTGTCGCAAGATAATCGGGCTTTTGAATACCCGTACCAGTATATATTGCGATTGTATAAAGGAGTTTTTCACTCGGAGCTTTTATAGCCTCAGATGGGCTAGAATATCCTGGTCCACAGCATACACTCATATTTTATACCCTTTTATAGGAAGTTTAAAAACTTATTTCCGTGCTACCGGCGACAATATAAAACAATTTAACACATTAAAGAAACTACTTAATAAGCTAATTTTGAAATAACGTTGCGGCCTTTGATTACTCCCAGTTTCAGGAAGTAAAAATATGAAGTGTTAACCTAAACCATGCAGGGTTTTTGTCTCAAGATAATCTTCCAGCCCCATCAGGCCCCCCTCACGTCCGTTTCCAGACTGCTTATAACCTCCAAATGGTGAACCATAATTAAAGCCACCACCGTTGATGTGCACCGCACCAGCGCGCAAACGAGCAGCCACCCGCTCAGCCCGCTGGGGGTCACCAGTTTGGAGGTATGCCGCCAATCCATATGGCGTATCATTTGCAATTTTGATAGCTTCGGCTTCATTTTCAAAAGGAATTACAACAAGGACAGGGCCAAAAATTTCTTCACGCGCAATCCGCATATTATTTGAAACATCGGTGAATATAGTTGGCTTCACAAACCATCCCTTCGATACTCCATCTGGCCTACCCAAACCACCACATAAAATGGTAGCGCCTTCATCAATTCCAACAGAAATCATCTTTTGAACACGGTCAAATTGGATACGATCGAATAAGGGTCCAATATGGGACCCTTCTTTCATTGGGTTTCCGATCACGACCGCATTCCCAGCGCGTTTTGCGATTTCGAGTACCTCACCCAAACA
>JAFMEA010000004.1 GCA_017856985.1 Planktomarina sp. | reverse complement strand
TAATCACTATTCCAAATTCGATAGATAGTTCGTTTGCAGCTGTTGCCCATGTTTCACCCCCGAGCCCAGTAAAGAGAGCAAAAGTACCACCGCCAGCTAGGTCTAGTGTAGAGTGTTTCCTACCAGAGAGGTCAAAAACCCAAGCATGTGGAAGCCGCGCGCCTGGCCACGTTGTGGGTTGATAATGTAAGACTGCATCTTTTTTAAAAACTGGTTCTAATTGTCCGTCGCAGACAATTGCATTGGAGGAATAACGTTGGTTCATTTCAATTCCGTGGGCATCAAACTCATAACGCTTAAACGCAATTGCTTTGTTCAATGCGTCGCGCTGTGCCTCTGCCTTGGCGTCTGTACCGCAGCGCGCATCCATATTAGATTTGATCAACTCGTAGTCAGTCCCACCGGTCATACCCAAAGCTTCAAAGATAGGCCCAAATTCAGATATTGACTGATTAGCCCTAGTAACGACCTGTTTAGCCACTGGCGCACGTTCGGTATCATAGGTTTCAAGCAAAGCCTCGCCGGCTTGCTTATTAAGTACACTCGCAAGTTTCCAACAAAGATTGAAAGCATCTTGGATGGAGGTATTTGAGCCTAGTCCGTTAGAGGGGGGGTGCCGATGCGCTGCGTCGCCCATGATAAAGACGCGCCCCTTGCTGAGCTTCGTCGCGTATGCATTATTCACGGTCCAGGTGTTGGCACTCAGTAATTCAATTTCTAATTGTGGATCACCAACCAATTGGCGTGCTACGTCTGTAGCCATTGTTTCGTCCACTATTGGAGCTGGTCGGGTAACGTCATAGCCCCAAACAATTAGCCATTCGTTCCAGGGGCGGATCATACGCACCAGTCCCATGCCAATTCCGCCTACATCTGCGCCGGGCTGCATTACCCAATATAATACTGATGGGCGATGGGCGACGTATTTTGACAGATCCGCGCGAAATAATATATTCATGGATCCGCCCACACCCATTTTACCCTCAATTGGTAACTTTTCATTCTCTGCAACCAGTGAGTTCCCACCATCGGCACCAATTAGATATTTTGAACGGATTTTTACTTCTTTTCCAGTTAAACGGTCCAAGCAAGTCGTTGTGACACCATCAGAATCTTGTTCGTGACTTTTATACTCCATACTCATTCTCGTTCTGGTGCCGCGTTTGCAGGCGGTTGTGAACAGCAATGGTTCCATGAAGGTTTGCGGTAAGTCGTTCATGAAAGTTGGGCTACTAAGTAAGTGTTCTGCTTTGGACAACGGATGTGTTCCCCAACTGTTCATGCGTCCAATCTCTTCGCCGGCAAGGCTTTCGCAAAAAACGTTCTCTCCCATCAGATCTTGTTCAGTTGCGTGCATATATGCTTCTGCCTCAACATCATGGCCAAGATCACGTAACACTTCCATTGTTCGCTGATTGGTGATGTGCGCTCTTGGTGTATTCGCCAGCCAGTGGTAGCGATTAATCATCATGTTCTCTATACCGTAAGTGGACAAAAGAGCTCCAGAGGCTGCACCTGCTGGTCCGGTACCAATTATAAGAACTGCAGTTGTTATGTCTGCCATTATGATTTCTCCAAATATGAGAGTTTGAAAACCCTATCGGTCAAATATGTGATTTAAATTTTTGACTGTAAATGTTCCCAGTTTCAAAATATTATATTTTTATTTAAAAATTCGACTACTCCAAGGGCCTATAAATCTACTTCCAGAATGTCATCTGGATCTGCAGCCCTAAGCTAAGAATAATGATAATACGATCTGCAACTAAGACAGGGCTAAAAAGTACAGCTTATGTCATATCCATAAACCTAAATAATCGTGTTTAGTACGCAAGCATTTAATTTTAAATTCCAGAATTTGTATAAGACTCGTCTTTCAGCCAAGATTTATTCTTTTAAAAATAGATCATTTGCACATGTAATATTGTGAAGGTAAGTGAATTGTATGGACTTGATTACCACTTATTCTAACGCGATTTTAGCTGGAGATTTGCAACCTGACGATGCACAGGAATCTGTCTTGCCGGAATTAGAACGGGTGCGAATGGCTTTAACTGCGCCGCGAAAGAGGAGTTGGTTTCGAAAAGTAGGGCCAGGCCCAAAGGGTTTGTATCTCTGGGGTGGCGTTGGACGTGGAAAATCCATGCTAATGGATATGTTTGCTCGCAGCTCAAGTGAGGCGGTACGGCGGGTACATTTTCATGCCTTTATGCAAGAGGTGCACGCAGGAATTGCCCAAGCTAAGTTAAAAGGAACTAAGGATGCGATCCAACCTGTTGCCCAAGAACTGGCTGGGGGAATTTCTTGCCTTGCATTTGATGAAATGCAAATCACAGATATTACGGATGCAATGTTGGTAGGACGGTTGTTTGAGGCACTTTTTGCGGCTGGGATCGCGATAGTTGTAACATCAAACCGACACCCTAATGATCTGTACAAAAATGGTCTAAACCGGCAGCTTTTCTTGCCTTTTATTGATTTGCTACAGGAGAGAATGGTGGTGACTGAATTGGCATCATCAACTGATTATAGACAAAATAAGATGTCCGGGCAGAAAATTTATTTTAGTCCCCTTGGACTAGAGGCAACAAAGGCTATGAATAATATTTGGTTAGAATTAGCTGGGGGACTGGGTCAAAAATTTACCTTGAAAGTTAAATCTCGTAAGGTTCAAATACCAAATCTCAGGAATGGCATTGCACGCATTTCGTTTTCAGAACTCTGTGGTCAGCCACTTGGTGCAGCGGATTATCTGGCGCTCGTTAATGAAGTTAAAGTTCTTATCCTTGATGATATTCCAATATTGGGCCGCGATAACGCTAGTGAAGCTAAACGTTTCGTTACTTTAATAGACACGGTTTATGAAGCTCGGATAGGTTTCATAGCATCTGCTGATGCTGCCCCTGAAGAATTATATTTTGAGGGGGTGGGTAGCTTTGAGTTCGAACGAACTGCTTCAAGGCTTCGGGAAATGCAGGCTAATGAATGGGGTCAAAGCTGATTAATCTACAAATGGTAATTTTGTTAGTTTGTGTTTTTATTTTCGCGTAGAACGTGGCCAGCTAAATACAAAGAACCGCAGATCAGGATGCGTGAATAAGGATATAGATTAGATATTTTTTCGAGCAGCTGGCGTATATCTTCGCCCTGACTGCAGGTTAAACCACATGCGATGCCAGCTTTGGCTAACTCGGCTGCTGGTACAGCATTAGGTTCATTGGGAATCGTGAGCGCCGTCAAAGAAATGCAGTGCCTAGATATTGGTTTCAAAAACCCTTCAACGTCCTTGGTGTTAATCATACCACATATTAAGTGGGTATCGCGCTTTGGTAGATCTTTTAGTGTGGCTGCAATCGCACGCCCCGCCGCTGGGTTATGCCCACCGTCTAGCCAGATTTCATTTTGGGGAAAAGAATCGACAAGAGTACCGATCCGTAGCCGTTCCATTCGTGCAGGCCAAACTGCGTTAGTTACAGCGCTAGCGCAATCATTCTCCTCCATTTCCAAATAACGCAAGGTTGCAATTGCAGATCCGGCGTTCTGCAATTGGTGGGGCCCCAAAAGAGAAGGCAGTGGCAGGTCTAAAAGGCCTTTTTCATCTTGAAATATTAAGCGCTCAGCTTCTACACTTACTTGCCAATGTTGACCATAAATTAAAAGTGGTGCGCCAATTTTAGCCGCTTGCCGCTCTATAACTTCAAGTGCCTCATCTTTTTGTGGACCTACTATAGCAGTAACTCCACGCTTCAAAATACCAGCTTTTTCATATGCAATTTGTGAGATTGTGTCGCCCAAAAATTGTTGGTGATCTAGATCAACAGGCGTAATGATACAGACTGCAGGCGAGCTAATAACATTTGTGGCATCAAGACGTCCACCCAACCCCACCTCTAGGAGGGTAAAATCTGCGGTCGTTTGAGAGAAAGCACGTAGCGCTGCACAAGTTGTAATTTCAAAATAAGTTATGTCGTCGCCGTTGTTAGAATTATAGCAGGTATCGAGTTGGTAAGTTAAGGCGTCTTCGGTGATTACCTTTCCAGCTATTCGAATACGCTCGTGAAAATAGGCTAAATGAGGAGAAGTATAAGCATGCACGGTTTTTCCTGCGCCTTCCAATCCGGCGCGAACCATCGCTTGTGTACTACCTTTGCCGTTTGTACCTGCTATGTGGATCACAGGTGGAAGTGATAACTGTGGGTTCCCTAAAGATTCTAAAAGTCTCCAAACACGATCCAATGTTAGATCAATGACCTTTGGGTGCAGCGCCATCATCCGTTCTAGGATGCGGTCTGAGGATTTTAATGTCACGTAGTTTTGCTCTTTTTAGTTGATTTGTCTTCTGGGGAGGGTTTGGGCAAATCTCCCATAATAGCAGGTGATTTGTTCAGTAAAATCCTAATAATCGTTATTAGTTCATCGCGCATTTTGGTGCGATGGGTCACCCGATCAAGCATGCCATGATCTAACAAATATTCAGCACGTTGAAACCCTTCAGGTAGTTTTTCACGAATAGTTTGTTCGATTACTCTTTGGCCAGCAAAGCAGATTAAAGCATTGGGTTCGGCGATATGTACATCACCGAGCATGGCATAAGACGCAGTGACACCACCCGTGGTGGGGTGGGTAAGCACAACGATGTAGGGGAGGTTAGCTTCCTTCAGCATTTGAACAGCAATTGTGGTGCGTGGCATCTGCATAAGGGACAAAATACCCTCCTGCATTCGTGCGCCTCCGGCGGCTGAAAATAAGATTAATGGGCGTTTTAAATCAACAGCGCGCTGCGCTGCAGCGATTATTGCATTACCTACGTACATACCCATAGACCCACCCATAAATGAGAAGTCCTGGCAGGCGACAACAATACCAGTTCGCCCAATTTCGCCTTCTGCTACAAGCATGGCTTCTGTTTCACCAGTTTTCTTTTGTGCCGCTTTGAGTCGGTCTGGATATTTTTTTTGGTCACGAAACTTTAGAGGATCAATTATCGGCTTTGGAACATCAACATCAACGAAAATACCGCCATCAAACAATCCTTCTAGGCGTGCACGAGGGCTGATCACCATGTGGTGATCACAATGTGTACAAACATTTAAATTATCTGAAAGTTCGCGGTGAAACAGCATAGTCCCGCACTCGTTACACTTGGTCCAAAGGTTTTCTGGAACTTCACGACGCGAAAATAGTGAATTTATTTTTGGTCGGACATAGTTTGAAATCCAATTCAAGTGTGCTGTTCCCTTGTTTATTTGACCTTTCGGTCAGTTAATCACCTGTACAGAGAAATGCAACTCAAGTCCGCATAGCAAGCCTCACAAAAAGATAAGCCACTAAAATACCTATCGCCTCATTTGGCATGCGTGAGACCAATTCAGTGGTATCTGTTGAAGAAAAAGGGTAAACGTAAAGGCTCAAGCCACCTAAAAAATCTTCCAAGCCCAAAACCACAAGGGCCATAAAATTATTAGTAAAGTGAAGGGCGATTGCGGGACCAAGTGTGCCATTACGTGCTGTAAGGTCAGCTGCTAGTACCCCAAATCCAACCGCCCACAAAGCAGTCCATGGTGCTAATTCATTCATTGCGCTTGGATTATAGTGCAACAAACCAAAGAGGATTGAAGGGATAAGTATCCAAATAATTCTTGGTGCACCAAGGGCTGCCAGTTGGCTCTGGATATAGCCACGGAAGACTAATTCTTCTGCACTGACCTGAATGAGTATAAACAATACAGAAATAGGTAGAAGCGTCAGCCAAAGTACGAACGAAAGTTGCTGTCGGAAATCTTCTGTTAAAAATAAAAAGATGATAGCGAGGCCCACGTATGTTACCAATCCCCGCATTGCGAGAAGAAACTGTGAGTTGGTAAGTGCAAGGCCGCCAAGTAAGCTTATCGGGTTACGGTGATGCACTAAAATAACTACAAGCCCGATCGCTATAATTAGAAAGCTAAAGCTGCCAAGTATGGTCAAGGTTTGGCCAGGTGTCAGTACTCCTCCTGGGGCAGCTAAGTCACCAACCCAGGCATTGCCCATGGTCAATTTTAGTGCATAGCTACCTAACGCAAGCAGAAACGCGTATAATAAAATGGTGACAGTTAATCCAAAGGCAAAGCGAAATACACCAGATTTTTGGCGGGCTGGCGCAACTAGTCGGTTATGTGGTTTGTAAGACATATGGGCTTTCTAGTTTGTGTGTCAGAACAAAGGAAGAATATATTTAATATTAAACAAAACCTTAGGATATTTTTATGGCTTTACATTTTACTTTTCCCAACAACCCAAGGTTAGCAAAAGTATAGAAAAGTTTTAATGCCTAATGAATAAGTTCTTAATTCATGATTAACCCCTGTTGAACTGTTGCCTTGCCCATCTGGGTTTCACCGCATACATAATCTTGTAAGTTATAAGCCAGGGGTTCCTCAATGAATAAGCACGTGTTTGATAAATCTAAATTGCCTAGTCGCCATGTCTCAGTTGGTCCAGCGCGTGCGCCACATCGTTCGTATTATTATGCGATGGGGATGACCGCTGAAGAAATTGCTCAGCCTTTCATAGGAGTGGCTACCTGTTGGAATGAGGCTGCACCATGTAATATTTCCCTTAACCGGCAGGCCCAATCTGTTAAGATTGGAGTGAAATCAGCAGCTGGTACGCCGCGTGAATTTACCACAATTACTGTGACTGATGGGATTGCCATGGGCCATGAGGGAATGCGCTCGTCTCTAGCCAGTCGTGAAGCTATAGCGGATAGTGTTGAGCTGACAATGCGAGGTCATTGTTATGACGCAATAGTTGGTCTTGCAGGCTGTGATAAATCTTTACCAGGAATGATGATGGCCATGGTACGTTTGAATACACCTTCTGTGTTTATTTACGGTGGTTCAATTTTGCCCGGAAGATTGAATGGCAAAGATGTCACCGTCCAAGATGTATTTGAAGCTGTTGGACAGCATCAGGCAGGTAATTTATCAACCAGTGATCTGGAGAAACTTGAAGCGGTTGCATGCCCGTCAGCTGGCGCCTGTGGGGGACAATTTACTGCGAATACAATGGCATGTGTCTCAGAAGCTATCGGTCTTGCTTTGCCTAATTCATCTGGGGCACCGGCACCTTACGAGTCTCGTGATCAATACGCTATTGCTTCAGGTGAGGCAGTCATGAACCTGCTTGAGAAAAACATTCGTGCGCGCGACATCGTAACTATGAAGTCTTTAGAAAATGCGGCACGTGTTGTCGCATGCACAGGTGGATCGACTAATGCTGGATTGCATTTGCCGGCGATTGCACACGAAGCGGGTTTGGAGTTTTATCTTGATGATGTGTGCGAAATTTTCCGTGATACCCCATATTTCGTTGATTTGAAGCCAGGTGGTCAATATGTGGCCAAAGATCTTTACGAGGTAGGTGGTGTGCCTGTTGTCATGAAGGAGCTGCGCAAGGCTGGCCTGATGCACGAAGATTGCATGACAGCAACTGGTAGATCTATGGGTGAAGAACTGGACCTTATTGAGCGTGAAGCTGATGGTCGAGTGATCTATCCTGTCGACGTTCCTATAACAAAAACTGGTGGGGTTGTTGGCTTAAAGGGAAATTTAGCTCCTGAAGGCGCAATTGTTAAAGTAGCTGGTATTAGCCCACAACATCAGATTTTTACAGGGCCGGCGAGAGTGTTTGAGTGTGAGGAAGACGCATTTGAAGCTGTAAAACGGCGGGAATATAAAGAAGGTGAGGTCCTAGTCATCCGTAATGAGGGCCCGTCTGGTGGTCCTGGAATGCGAGAAATGTTGGCTACTACGGCAGCTCTTTCAGGTCAGGGCATGGGCAAAAAGGTGGCATTGATAACTGATGGACGTTTCTCTGGTGCTACCCGTGGGTTTTGTGTCGGGCACGTGGGACCTGAGGCTGCGTACGGTGGTCCCATTGCTCTTATTGAAACTGGTGACGTAATTACGATTAATGCTATTTCAGGCGCACTATCGGTTGCACTTAGTGACGATGAACTAAGTCAACGAAAAACTGATTGGAAAGGCCCACGAGAAACACTTTACGCAAGCGGTGCGCTCTGGAAATATGCTCAACTAGTTGGAGCAACCTACAAAGGTGCTGTTACACATCCTGGTGCTAAGGTGGAACGACACATTTATTTTGACTTGTAAAAAATCCTCCTGGCAAGTCTGGTCTTGACCTTTTTGATGACTTTGGAGCACATCAAAAAATCGACAAGGGTCACTCAACCGGTATTAAAACCACTTCCACGCGACGATTCAATTCGCGACCTGTGGTGGTTTGATTGCTTGCAACTGGGGCTAAATAACCAATGCCATTTGCATTAATGCGTCCAGGTTCAATATCTGGAAACTGGGTATTTAATAAAGCCTGAACTGAGATTGCGCGTTCTTTAGATAGCTCTATATTAGTTTCAAGAGAGCCTTGAGAATCTGTGTGACCCACCAAAACGACTGATTGTGTGGGCCTGCTTCTCAAATACTCCACAAGCGCTAGTAGAGAAGGGAATACATCTCCCTCCAACTTGGCTGCTCCTGCCTCGAATTTAAGATCAGCTAAAATGAAATGCCCCGTCTCAGTTAGTTGATTGGACAATTCACCTGGACCTTTTGGGACAGGGAGAACCGAAAACTTGAGGTCTTTATTTTGAGTGGGCTGAATTGTAGTAAGCTGCATATGGGTTTGTTTCAATGACTGACTGATTAACAACCAGGCTGCCTTATCATCATCTTTTTGGAAGCCAATAAAGATGTAATTTCCTAGGTCAACATACATTTCAGGCGGTGACATCACCTTCAATGAAAACCGAAAGTCAAAACCACCACAATACCGGTCTGCGCATTGCAAAGTCAGCTTGTAACCTTTTTCAATTAGTTGTGGCAAAATAACCGCAGCAATAGCCTCTGGCTTTGTTACCACATCTGACCGGAAAATGACCTTAGTTGAGGCGCCCATAAATTTTTTGCTGGGAACCTTGGAGCCGTCCCAAATATCTAGCGGTAATAGTAAGGTATCTAGAGGGCTGTCATATTGTGCGATTTTTTCTAATCCCACTGGCATGGAAAATTCAATAGCCTGAATAGGCAAAGGCAATATCCAAATAAGGGCGATAAGTCTTAACATTTGTATCCTAACGGCTTTGCGGATGATATTCTGGGTTTGGTATCATATCTGTGGCGCTGGCAATGCGGTTGGTCATATTGAAAAACCCGGCTACCGCAGAAATGTCCCAAATATCACGATCTGAAAAGCCAACGGCCCGCAGTTTATCTCTATCAGTTTCTTCGATTCGGTGACTAAATTCTGTCATAAGAGCTGCAAAATCAAGCATTGCCTTGTGCCGTACATTTAAATTTGCAGAGCGGTAATTCATTACCAATTGCTCGCCTAATACCGGATTTTCAGAAAGTTCCCGAACGGCAGCGCCATGGGCAGTTAAACAGTAGAAACATTTGTTGATTGAAGACACCACGACTGCAATCATTTCGCGTTCTAGTTTGGATAATCCACTTTTAGACAGCATCACATCGTTGTAAAAACCAGTAAAAGCATTCAGTTTATCAATATCAAAGGCGTAGGCTTGCAATACATTTGGAATTATTCCGAGTTTCTCTTTACAGGCATCAAAATATTTCTGTGTGGAGGCCGGAAGAGGGTTGACCATTGGCAGGTCAAGAGCTGTCGGTTTGTCAGTCATCAACTTTCCTTAATTCGATAGTGGTATTTCGCAATAGGGAGCATTCCCATGGACTGGTATAAGCTATTGGCAGCAACATTTCGATTTGTAGTTATTAAACTCATATATGTAGCTCCCCTCGCTTTTGCCCATTTAGCCGCCTGCGCCATCAGTTTTCGTGCGACACCTTTGCGCCTGCAACTTTTGAGCACCTCAACCGCATGGACCATAGCAATTTCATCGTCCAGTGCTATAAATGCAGTACCAGCGGCGGTATCTCCATCTCGAGCCAAAAGCCCAGTTTTGTCTCCGTGAACCCTGTGCATCACTGATACGCGATTTTTTCCTATGTTCCCAGCACTCCAGATTTCATGCATAACCTGTAATGGCTCCCACACGGCGTAGCTTTGAGCTAAAGGCAGCGTCTCTGGAGCTAGTTGAGCGGTTTCAGAAACGTAAATACTAGATGGATCAATGACACGGTAGTTGAGAGCTTCTAAAGCCTTGTCTAAATCGTGATCCCCATCGCGGATCATAAATAATTTATCTTGTCCAAGTTGGTGCATTGCATATTCTGCAGCTTCAATATCTGGTAAGTCCAACTGTGCGATTTTGGCTGAAGAAACACGCTTGCCACCGCCTGCACCTTCCTGAATGTTCCACCCTAAATGTTGTTTTTCATTAAAAGCAGGCCACGTTAAATTCATTACCTTTAGCAACCGATTTGTATTTGGCATAATCATGTCGGAAATTCTGTTTTTAACCTAGTCATCGCCTCTTTAACTAGCGCAGGCTCTTGGCCTCGGATTACAACATTTGCTCCGTAAAGCCCGTTCTGTTGAAATGGATAACAGCCAATCGAAAGGGTTGGAAATGCAGAAGCTAATTGCGAAATTGGAGCTGCTATTTCTCCCTCGCCGCGTTCGACACGATATGTTTTGGAGATCAAAGGTTCACCTCCAGTGATGGTCGGCAAAACACTTGCTACCATGGCTTGAAAAATGGACGGAACTCCTGCCATTACGTGAACATTTTTTAATGTGAACCCTGGTGCTTTACTAATAGGATTGTCAATTAAAATTGCATTGTCTGGGATACGTGCCATTCGGAGCCGGGCTTCATTAAGGGTCAAGCCTTGTGCATCATAATGAGCTTGTAGGATGGCCCGTGCGTCGTCACGTATATCAATATGTGAGCCAAAAGCTTTGGCTATACAGTCAGCGGTGATGTCGTCATGGGTAGGACCGATACCTCCCGACGTAAACACATGCGTATAAGTCGCACTTAATGTTTGGACAGCTGCTACGATAGACCCAGAGTCATCACTTATGACCCTTACCTCTTTGAGATTTATCCCGTGCATTGTTAACTCACCCGCCAAATGGTGCGTGTTGGTGTCTTGAGTTCGACCGGATAAGATTTCATCTCCAATCACAAGCATTGCGGCTGTTGGGTTAGTCATTTGATATCCTTAGATCGAATTTTTTGTTTATACGGCTGTAGTTAGAGCTTTCAAAGCCCCATATACAAGTCCGGTTTATCAATTGTTCCAATTGGTTTTAATGAAATACAAAATTAGGAAATAGTGTTTTTTGATTTTTAGTCTCGACGTCTCTGGTCCATACGAAAACCTTCAACTATACCAAGAGAATGTTTCAGACAGGAGCGGACTCTTGAACTCAGCCCGTGGACGATTGACCAAAGATGGTATTCGAATTTATGAACCTGGAGATTATGCAGGCATGGCGGAAGCTGGTCGCATAGCCGCTACGATCCTTGATGACATTACTTTTCATATATCTGTGGGTCAGACCACAGCTGAGTTAGATAGGATCATTACGGAGATGGTTGCTGCCCATAGTGCCACTTCTGCTACGATTGGTTACAAAGGCTACCAACATGCTAGCTGTATCTCGGTGAACCATGTTGTGTGTCATGGGATCCCTGCGGATAAGCGCATTAAAGACGGAGATATTCTTAATATTGACGTCACGGTAGTAGTTGATGGTTGGTTTGGTGATACCAGCCGTATGTATGTGGCTGGTAAACTTCCACGTAAGTCGGAACGCCTGATACAAGTAACCCATGACGCTCTTTTTAAGGGTATCTCGGCAGTGATACCGGGAAACTCTTTTGGTGATATTGGTCACGCTATTCAAACGTACGTAGAAAACCATCGCATGAGTGTTGTGAAAGATTTCTGTGGTCATGGACTTGGACAGGTGTTTCATGCGCCCCCAAATGTGCTGCACTATGGACGGCCTGGAACTGGACCTATTTTAGAGGAGGGTATGTTTTTTACTATAGAACCGATGGTTAATCTGGGCCGACCTGAAACTAAAGTTTTAGCTGATGATTGGACTGCCGTAACCCGAGATAAATCATTATCTGCACAGTTTGAACATTCTGTTGGTGTCACAGCGACGGGATGCGAGATTTTTACCCTATCGCCTGCTGATATTTTTCATCCCACTTATAAGTAAATCTAGACTTTAGGGCTGAGGGCGTCTTGGCTTGGAATTTCCGCCCACATTTGGCTTACCTTTAGATTGTCCTGGACGTCCGGCAGGCTTGCCACCCCTATTTTTTGGTTTCCCACTAAATTTTGTTGATGATTTTCCACGTTGGTTGGATTCTGCTTGTGGCGCATTAGAAGATGAACCCTGAGGTTTGCGTGGCTTGGGCTGTGGTGACTGCATGGATGAACTTTCATTGCTTGGATGCCAACGGCCTTCTAATTTTGGTTTTATATTGTCGCTCGGCTCACTAGCCGAAGATGATTTCCTACCTGAAAATTTACTAGCTCCACTAGACCCTGGACGAGCCCCATGTGATCTTTTTTTGCCTCTGCTGTCATCGTCCCTGCGAGGTCCACTGCGGCCTGAAGGTTGTTTACGTTTTGGCTTGCGGGTGTCAACACCGGGTATAAGATCCCAACGGCGGCCACTAGCCACTGGAATTTCGGCCTTTAATACTTTTTCTACATCCTTCAATTCGCCCATCTCATCAGGTGCAACGAAGGCAATGGCGCGGCCATCACGGCCTGCGCGCGCAGTACGACCAATCCGATGAATGTAGTTTTCAGAAACATTTGGTAAATCATAGTTGTAAACAAAACGTACATCCGGAATGTCTAGTCCACGAGCTGCCACATCGGTGGCTACCAAGACTTTGATTTTACCATTGCGTAACCCGTCAATGGCCCGTTGGCGCTGACCTTGGGATTTGTTCCCATGAACGGAATCTGTTTCAAAACCAGATTTTGAAAGTGCTTTCATTAACCGCTCTGAACCGTGCTTAGTCCGGGCAAAAACTATGGCAGCATCGTCTCTGTGCTCAGCAAGTTTTTCGATTAAAAAATCTGTTTTTGCTGTGCCGGCAACGAAGTGAACCTCTTGTGTGATTTTATCAGCAACCGCACCAGGGCGTGAGACGGCAACACGTTGAGGGTTTTTTAAATAGGTGTCTGCTAATTCGTTCATATGTTTTGGCATGGTTGCTGAAAACAACATGGTTTGACGTTCTGGAGCCAATAGTGGCGCAATTCGTCTCAACGCATGAATAAAGCCGAGGTCTAACATTTGGTCTGCTTCGTCGAGAACTAAAAATTGAGTGAAGGACAAATCCACTGCCTGCCTGTCGATTAAATCAATCAGGCGACCAGGTGTTGCAATTAACAAGTCGGTGCCTCGGGCTAATCGGTTGATTTGGGCCTTAATGGCCAGTCCACCCACCACAAGGTTTACCTTGATGTGGGTTCCTTGTGAGTAAGATAATAGGTTATCCTTAATTTGGCCGGCTAATTCGCGTGTTGGTGCTAAAATTAACCCTCGAACTGTTTTTGGCGCTGGCTTGCTTCCTACTTTCAGCAGGTGGTTCATAATTGGTAGTCCAAAGGCCGCTGTTTTCCCCGTACCAGTTTGGGCTAAGCCCATAACGTCCTCGCCTCTGAGGGCATGTGGAATAGCCTGCACTTGAATAGGTGTTGGGTCTACTATGCCTTGTTCAGCTAATTGCTCAACTAGGCGTGGCATTAAGCCCAATTCTTCAAACGTCATAGTTAACCCCTTGCGCTTCTGCGGATAGCTGGCGGATCACTTCGATCATGGGGACGGAATTGCCCTTTGACTGTAACTCGCATTACCAAGAGCGGACCTTGGTTTCGGCCAGCTCAAAGAGATGCAAGAGCATTCAAAAACGCCAACCGGACAGCGCCTCGGCTAGGCGGTGGTTTAGAGGAAGTCAATCCTAAAGGACCTGAAGGATTCAAATTGAAGTAAGCAGTGTGATGGTGGAGCCACCGAATTTGCGAGTGGTTTCTACATGAAAACCATCGGGGTTTGAGGTTGTGGATTCTTCAAATACGATTAATGTTCCTGGCAGAATCCAGCCTTTTGCTACAGCGCTGCCCAAGGCAATTTCTCCAAGGCCCTTGCCGTAGGGTGGATCTAAAAAAACCAAATCACATGGTCTGCCTGGGCTAAGCTTGGTTGCGTCTTGTGTAAGTAAATTACAGCGCTGGGAGCACCCAATTAGCTCAATATTTTTTTTAATAATATCCTGGCTGAAGCGAGATTTTTCAACAAATGTGACATACTCTGCACCCCTTGATATCGCCTCTAGCCCCAAGGCACCGGTCCCTGCAAACAGGTCAAGAACAACCAAACCATCAAAATCTAAACGATTTTGTAGTATATTAAAAAGGCTTTCACGCACCCTGTCCGTCGTTGGACGTAAATTTACTCCAGAATCTCCACTGCCCAAACTTGTAAGCCTCAGTCCGCGGTTTTGCCCTGAAATTATTCTCACTTTCGTAATAGTTCTTTTAGAACGCTCTGAGGGTCGGCAATGGTTTTTGGGTCTGCAGTTTCGCCTGCTTCGATTAATCGTTTAGCTACCATGTAAGCTCGCGGGTCATTCATGGCGTCTACTGCTAACAATTTGTCTGACTTGTAGTACCAGTGAGACCGGGTACTACTACCGTCTCGTACTACAACATTTGTGTAACCTGCATTCAAGCCTGCAATTTGCAATTTAACCTCGTATTGGTCAGACCAAAACCATGGAGTTGCAATATAATCTTGTTTTGAACCCAGCATATTACATGCCACAACTTCGGCTTGATCAATGGCATTGGGCACGCTTTCAAGCCTTATGCGGCCTCCTTGAAATGGAAAACTAGCACAATCGCCAGCTGCCCAAATATCTGGAGCTGACGTTCGACCCCAGCTATCGGTTTCAATCCCATTGTTTTGAATAAGCCCCGCTGCTTCTGCTAGGGATGTTTCTGGTAAAATTCCTACACCGATAATTGCGAAATCAATATTGAGAGTGGACCCATTACTTAAAATTGCGCCGTTTACATGACCATCGCCTGTTAGGGAATCCAGTCCAACACCTTCAAGTATTTTGACACCACGATTTTGATGTAAATCTCTAAAATAGTTGGAAGTTTCTGGGCATGCAACGCGCTGTAGGATACGCTCGGCCATCTCAATTAGTGTGACTTTCAAACCTTTTGCTGCAGCAACAGCTGCCGCCTCCAGACCGATGTAACCACCACCAACAATTAGAACATGCCCACCTTTGTCAAATGCTGATTTCATCGCGTTGACATCGGCTAAGCTGCGGACGGAAAAAATGCCATTTAGCTTGCCGCCAATCCTAGAAGGCAAAAGGCGAGGTTTTGATCCTGTGGTAAGTGCTAATTGTTCATAACCTAAACTTTTGCTACCAATTTGAATTGTTTTTTCTGCAATATTAATGGCGTCGACGGCGGTGTTTATTCTGAGGTCTATTCCCTGCTTGGCGTAAAATTCTGGTGGTCGTAAATACAGTCGATCTAGTGTCATTTCACCAAGCAGATACTTCTTTGAAAGAGGTGGCCGTTGATAAGGTGCTACTGGCTCATCCCCGATTAGAGTTACCGTACCCTCATAACCTAATGTCTTTAATTTAATAGCTAAGGATGACCCTGCCTGTCCTGCACCAATAATTATAATTCCAGACATTACTGAACCCTCATGGTATTTTCTTTAAAATTCTATATTCACAGATAAATAATATGCAATCAAGGAAGGACAAAGCGATGGCAGTATCAGTTGGTAATCGGCTACCTGCTTCAACATTGGTGCGTATGGGTGATGCAGGCCCAGAACAGATAACAGTGGACGAACTTACACTTAATCGGAAAGTTATTATATTTGGCCTTCCTGGTGCTTTTACGTCAACTTGCTCAACTGCACACGTTCCGTCCTTTATCCGAACCCATGATAAACTAATATCTAAGGGAGTAGATGAGATTATTTGTATATCTGTGAATGATGTACACGTATTAAAAGAATGGTCTAAAGTAACAGGAGCAGATTTGGTGGGGATATCAATGTGGGCTGATCCGTCCAGCGAATTTACAACTGCCATTGGTATGAATTTTGATGTACCACTCGTTGGATTTTTTGGCCGTTCATCGCGATACGCAATGTTAGTGGTAGATGGAGTAGTTCAGATATTTAATGAAGAGACATCAACTCGTGCCTGCGACCGCAGTACTGGCGAAACAATGTTAGAGACCATGACTTAAATTTAGCTGGCTACCTTATCCATGAATTTGGCTAATTTAATATCAAGACCAGACAAGCCATCGCATGAGTGTGTTGTCAAAACTACCTGTACCCGGTTGTAGGTATTTGACCATTCTGGATGGTGATCAAGTTTTTCGGCACAAATCGCGACCTGGGTCATCCAGCCCCAAGCTTGGTGAAACGACTCAAATTTAAATTCCTTTGATATCGCATCCCTATTGTCGAGAAGTGACCAATCTGTCTTGAATAATTCCTGTAATTGGGTGCGGTCGGAAAGTGCATCTGTCATTGTTGTTCCTCAACTTCTATTTTTTTGAATGGCCCATAAGTGGTTAGTACATTAATTTCTTCGTTTACCGCTTTACCCTCTGCCTCTAAATACTTTGCGACGGCGTCTGAAAAACCTTGGTCTGCAAACCAATGTAGTGAATATGTTGCAACAGGAAGGTATCCACGGGCAAGCTTATGTGATCCCTGAGCTCCAGCCTCAACACTATCTAACCGCTCGGAAATCGCAAAATCGATTGCCTGATAGTAACATAACTCAAAATGTAAAAAGGGAAAGCCTTCGGTGCTACCCCAGTAGCGGCCGTACAGAGTATTCCGCCCAATAAAATTCAGGGCACCTGCTACGTAAACTCCGTCAATATGGGCCATCACTAACAATATATCGTCGCGCAAATTATTTTGAGCTTCTTCAAAGAATTGTCGTGTTAAATATGGTGTGCCCCATTTTCGAGCGCCAGTATCTTGGTAAAATGTCCAAAAGGCATCCCAATGCTTTGGTTTAATGGCATCCCCAGTTAGCACTTCAATTGTACCCCCAAAATTATGAGCCTGTAACCTTTCTTTGCGGATATTTTTGCGTTTACGGCTGCTAAGGTTTGCTAGAAAATCTTCAAAACTCTTGTAGTTTGAGTTGAACCAATGAAATTGTTGCGTTTGGCGCTTGTGTAAGCCCATTTGTGCACCTGTTTCCAGCTCAACTTTACTACAAAATGTGATGTGCAGTGATGACATTTTATTCTGTAATGCTAGCTGCACGGCTCCTTGAACTAAAGCTGATTTTGCTGTCGTTGCGTGGGCGTCTTTCACTAAAAGTCGCCGGCCTGTGGCGGGTGTGTGTGGAACAGCTATCTGTAGTTTTGGGTAATAAGAACCACCTGCATTTTCATAAGCATTAGCAAAGTTATGATCAAAAATATACTCACCTTGGCTGTGGGTCTTTACATAGAGTGGGGATATCCCAATTGTCTCATCTGCTAATTTTGCCTGTAAATAATGTGGTATCCAACCGGTACCATGTCCTACTGAATTACTGTCTTCTAAAGCCTTCAAGAAACGGTATGTGGTAAACGGGTCAATTGGGCGGCCGTCCTTGCCCTCAGGGCAAGCACAATCATCCCACTCTTGCTCAGTCACTTGAGACAAATTCGTTAATACATTAATTTCGCATTGTTTATCTTTATTCACGTTAACCTCTACACATAGCAGGTACTAGCTGCACTGGGCGCTGCAGAAACTTCATGCCAAATAACCTTCAAAGGTTATATTGGTTGCAATTTCCCGTGCTTTTTTTTCGGATTTTGCCGATTGTATCGTCCAACAAAGAATCGGCAGCCCAAGAAGTTGAGGGACAAAACTTTGTAAATCAGACAAATATTTATGGTTGTGTGAAATGAAGCTAGCACCAATTCTATCTAAGTCGTTCATACCACGTAAATGTAACCGGGTTGAGTGTGGTATGGTTGGCCAGTCCGCTGCTTCAAATCGGTCAGTTACTAAACCAATGGGAATATTGAGATTGCTTTCAGCAAAGGCTGCTAGGGAATTGGGATTAAATGACATAACAGCAACATCACCAACATAGGTTTTCAACGCCTGAGCGACTTTCAACTCAAGTTGACCAACGTTACTGCCTAGGTTTCCATCTTGATCTTTAATTTCAATTAAAAGTGGTACTTTCCCAGAAATTTGAGCCAAGGTTTGATTTAGAGTTGCTATGGTATCTGTCCCACCTGATAAGGTTACCTTCGAGAGCCATTCTGAATTTTTTTGCGCAATTGCTCCATTTTGGCTCGTAACTCTGTTCAGATGATAATCGTGAAAGACCATGGCGTCGCCATCTTTGGAGAGCTGGACATCAATTTCAATTCCATAACCACCAGATATAGCAGCAGCAATTGCGGCAGATGAGTTTTCAGGTCGCTCGTTCTGGACGTCGTGTAACCCCCGATGCGCAATTGGGCGGGTCAGAAAACTCAAAGGCAATTGGATCATTTGACTTGGAATATACCTTCGATTTCCACGGCTACACCCATTGGAAGTGACGGAGCAGATACAGCGGCACGTGCGTGTTTACCTGCTTCACCAAGAGCTTGCACAAGAAAATCTGATGCGCCATTTATTACTTTTGGCTGATCGGTGAAATCTTGGGTTGAGTTAACGAACCCTGACAGTTTTACTACGCGCACCAGGCGACCAAGGTCTCCATTACAAGCTGTTTTTACTTGTGCCAATAAAGCCATTGCGCATGTCCTTGCCGCGGCTGCACCTTCGTCGGTTGACATGGTCTCACCTAATTTGCCAATGATAAAACCTTTTGTGTCCTGGCTAACTTGGCCAGAAACGTATACCAAATCACCCACATGTACGAATGGTACGTAGTTAGCTGCTGGTCCTGGAGCATCTGGTAATGTAATACCCAATTGGGCAAGTGTTGTTTCGATTTTGTTAGTCATAACCTTAGCTCCCGGAATTATTATTTTTAAGCGATATGCGTTATTTGGTTTCGTTAAAAGAGAAAACTTAATTTAATAGATTGCGCACTAGAATACGACATTTTAATACACCGCTTGAAGAGCTATGGTTGGGCAGCATTAGACCAGTAAACAATATTTTTAAAAAGTTTTAACTTTATTTTTAAAGCTTCACGTTAGAAAGTATTTTAAAGTACTACATTTAGGTGACCAATGGTTTTTAAAAATGGCCAAATTTCAATATTTACTCTTTTAGGAGTGGTCATGCTCGTTACCGCTTGTAGCCAAGCTCCTAACGCCTTCAACAATGATCCATTAGAACTTGTGAATCGAAAAACTCATGAATTGAATAAGTTTATTGATAGCAACTTTATATCGCCGATATCTGTAGGGTACAGTGCTTTAGCTCCTGACCCACTTGAAAATAGCTTGAGTAACTTTTCTGGTAATTTAAGTTTGCCAGGGAAAGTAGTGAATAATGTTTTGCAACTTGACCTTAAAGCTGCAGGAAAAAATTTATCGCGTTTTATAGTAAATAGTTCTTTCGGTCTATTAGGAATTTTTGATCCAGCCAATAGAATTGGTTTATATGAAAATAGTTCGGACTTTGGGCAAACTTTGCATCGTTGGGGTTTTAATGAAGGAGCCTACATCGAACTGCCGCTATTTGGGGCTTCTAACTTCAGAGATGGTGTAGGGCGATTTGTTGATATGGCTCTTCTTGATCCATCAAGTTATATTCTGAAAGAACCGGTAACTACCTATCGTTCAGTGGCTGGTGTGGGTGCTCTGTTGCAGGCAAGACAGATTTATAGCGACCAGATTGATGCGGTGCTTTATGAAAGCGCCGATAGTTATGCCCAAAATAAATTAATTTATTTGCAGCGACGGCGATTTCAATTAAAAGATGAAGCTAATGAAGTTTACATTGATCCATATTCCGAATGAATGATTATTTTAATTTTCGTCGACTTTTTGTGTCTGGGGCCATAGCCACTCTTGTTGCTGGGCCAGCCTTGGCAATATCCAAGGGCAGGGCCATTAAGTTGGTTGAAAGCCTTGTTGGTGAAATTTCGTTAATGATAAACTCTGTGAAAACTGAGACAGAGTTGACCAGTACATTTGAACGCATTGTTGCCAAGTATGCAGACATGAATGTTATTTCGCGGTCGACGCTAGGCCCGCGTGCGCGAGGCGCCAGCGAATCCGAATTGAGGACTTTTAAAAAGGCATTCCAACGTTACTTCGCTCGTAAGTACAGCAAACAGTTTCTTAATTTTTCTGGCAATCAAATTATTTTAAAAGATACTCAAGACCGAGGTAAATTTTTTGAGGTTGGTGCAAGCATCATAGTTGACGGCTCGTCAAATATTGATGTGAATTTTAGGGTATCCGATCGCTCAGGCGAGCCTCGCTTTTTTGATATTATACTGGAAGGCATTAGCCTTTTAGCCTCTGAACGGGTTGAAATAGGTGCCTTGTTAGATAATTCCCAGGGTGACATAGGCCTCCTTAGTAAAAACATTGAAGAATTAGGTTAATCCTTACCCATCAACGCATGCCAAATTGCGCCAAGTATTCTATTTTCCATCAATGAATTTTGTTTTTTCTTTACTAGTTCCAATGAATTTATGGTTTTTGGTTTTTCACGCATCATGGGTAAAGGCCCTGGCTGCGACTGATTCACGATAAAATCCATAGTTTCATACCAAATCTCAGCTGGGATCGTCCCACCAGTTACCCCTTTTAAGGGTGTATTGTCATCGTTTCCTATCCAAACACCAATAACAAAGTCTGCCGTAAACCCTATGAACCAGGCATCTCGGAAAGATTGGGTTGTTCCAGTTTTTCCAGCGACTTCAATATTTTGTATTTTCGCTCTTTGGCCAGTTCCGGTTTGAACAACTTGGTGCATCATAAAGGTCAATGCCTTCGCTGCTTCGTTGCTTATCACTCGTTCGCCAATCCCACCAGTTCGGCCAATTAGGGGTGTTGTCTCTCCCAGTAGGCTTAGTTGTTCTAGACCATATGGTAATACTGATGAACCACCATTTAAAATACCTGCGTACGCACCGGTCATTTCTATTAGGGTACTTTCAGAGGCACCTAGCGCTAATGCAGGTCCAATTGCTAATTCACTAGTAATACCAAAATCGTATGCAGTTTTCCTCACTAATTCACGACCGACATGTTCTGAAATTTTAATAGCAGGTATATTTAGCGATTCTGCTAAAGCATAAGTAAATGTAACGTCACCGGAAAATCCATCATTGTAATTTCCTGGTGACCACTCACCAGATCCTGGTATATTATAGGTTACTGGCTCATCGCGTACTATATCAAAAGGGGTGTAACCAAGATCAAGCGCTGTGGCGTAAACAAAGGGCTTGAATGCTGAACCAGTTTGTCTCTTTGCTTGAGTTGCTCGGTTAAAAGCGCCGGTTATTTTGGTGTTTCGGCCTCCTATCATGGCGCGCACAGCGCCGTCAGCACTCATTACAACGACAGCCACCTGTGCTTTTGATTTATCATCTATTTTGTTTTTAAACGTTCTTCGAACAGCCGCCTCCGTGGCTTTTTGAATGTCTTGATCAAAGGTTGTTTGAATTATCACATCTTCTGTAGTCTCTCGAGTAAAAAAAATAGGACCAGAAGCCATCACCCAATCTGCAAAGTACCCACCAGCCCTTGCCGTCGCCGCAGAGCTCAGTGAAGCTGGTGTCATAATAGCAAAATTTGCTTCCGCTTTGTTTAGATAATTTTGCTGGTTCATTAATTGAATTACAATTTCTGCGCGCGCGCGCGCCCCGCTTAAATTATCTGTAGGTGCAAGCTTGGAGGGCGCCTTGAGCAATCCGGCTAACATTGCGGCTTCTGCTGGGTTTACTTGCGTCGCAGATTTCCCAAAATAGCGTTGGGCGGCAGCTTCAAATCCACGAGCACCAGCGCCCAGAAATGCACGATTGAGATAAATAGTTAGAATTTCGTCTTTAGAATATCTTGCCTCCATTGCAATTGCAAAAGTAGCTTCTTTGACCTTTCGCCAAAGTGTTGTGCGCCTGCATGATCGCTCATACTCTCTCTCAGACTTCCAAACCTTAATGCTGTATGGCTGTCCAAGGCATATTAACTTAGCAGTTTGCTGCGTAATGGTAGAGCCACCATTTCCAGACAGTGGGCCACGGCCAGAACGTATATTTATCCTTATGGCAGAACCAACACCGCGGGGGCTTATCCCAAAGTGACGGTAGAAGCGTTTATCTTCTGTTGCTATGATTGCAGATTTTAAAAAAGGAGAAACGCTTTCAGCGGTTACTATCCCGCCAAATTGATCGCCACGCCAGGCAAAAACTTTGCCATGTCGGTCGAGCAGTGTGACTGAACCTTTGGCTCTGCCATCTATAAGATCAGTGAACTTTGGAAGCCCTACGGCAAAATAAGCTACGCCCAAAGCTACCAATAAGCTAGTTACCAGACTTAATCGCCAGGCTATGGCCCAAAATATTCTGACAGGAAGAAGAAATACAAACCAAACAAAAGCAAAAAAATTAAAATACTTTTTGTTCGATTTATGACTGGTAGCAGATTTATTTTTACGCGATTCCTTGGAAGACTGCTTCCGCTTGTCTGCAGTTAGACGCTGCCGCTGCTCTGTCTTTTTCGTTGTCATGGGGCTAACTAAGTTTCACTATTTCTGATGATATAACAACAGTTTTGCATTAACGATGCTTCATTAGCACTAGTATAAATTTATGATTTTCAATTTTCAATTTGCACTTTCAGTGAGAATAAAAATCTAGACCTGTTACTAAATCGTTTGTGCAATTGCGGTGGCCAAAAGTGGTACGGTCTTCGTGTTGAGGCCAGCAATATTTATACGACTGTCACCGACCATATATACAGCAAAATCAGTTCGAATTTTTTCTACAAGATCAGAAGAAATTCCTAGCTTTGAGAACATGCCACGATGGTGGGCTAGAAAATCAAATCTGTCTGAACCTATTTTTTTATGCAGTTCATTGGCCAATTGTTTACGTAGGTTGATCATGCTGAGTCGAGTTTCTTCCAATTCTTGAACCCAAGATTTGCGAAGGGTTGTGTCCTCTAAAATCATAGTTACAAGCCGAGCTCCATGATCTGGTGGAAATGAAAAATTTTGCCTGTTTAAAAAGGAAAGGTTACCTTGCGTGAGTGCGCGCTGTTGTGGGTCACAAGTAACCGCAATCAAAATACCTGTACGTTCTCGGTAAATACCGAAGTTTTTTGAGCAGCTCGCCGCTATTAAACATTCGGGCAGCTGACTAGCAATTTTTCTAGTGAAACGTGCATCTTGCTCTAGGCCATCGCCAAATCCCTGGTAGGCAATATCAACAAACGGTATAACGCCATTATTGCTTAAAATTGTAATAAGCTGATCTTCCTGTTCTGATGTTAAATTTGCACCGGTTGGATTATGACAGCATCCATGTAGTAGCACTATGTCGCCTGTTGGGATCTTCTTGATATCATGTAGCATACCGTCAAAATCAACGCTGCCAGTTTCAGAATTAAAGTATTTATATTCCGCCAATGGGATGCCAAGATGTTTCACAATAGACAGGTGGTTAGGCCAGGTTGGATTGGATAACCAGACGGTGGCCTTTGGTTCTGCCATTTTTATTAGTTCTAAAGCTTGTCGAACCGCCCCAGTTCCACCTGGAGTTGCGACGGCTGCTACTTTTTCTAATGAAACGGCCCCATTTAGAACCAAATCAATCATACAATTAGAAAATGCCGGATCACCAGCAAGACCCACATATGATTTTGTTTCTTGATTTTGCCAAAGTTGCTTTTCTGCTGCTTTCACGGCAAGCATAACTGGTGTGGCTCCTGATGCATTTTTGTATACGCCTACGCCAAGGTCAATTTTATTTTCTCTTACATCAGCTTTGTAAGCATCCATTAAGGCAAGTATTTTATCTTGGGGCTGTTTGAGCAGATTATTGAGCATCAGTCTTCTCCTGTGGCAATATTTAGCGTTGGGAATTGGCCCCACTCGGTCCAGCTACCATCATAAAGTGCGTGGTCAGTTTTGCCAACTCTTTGGAGGGCTAAAGATAATACTGCAGCGGTTATTCCAGATCCACAGGTGGTTATGGCTGGCTTGTTGAGATCAATGCCAGCGTTTTTAAATACTTTAGTTAATTCGGGCACTGTTTTCATCGTATGATCTGTATTTAGAACTTTGGTAAATGGCAGATTTTTAGAATTTGGGATGTGGCCTGAACGCAAATCTGTACGCGGTTCAGGTGCCTCACCAATAAAACGTGTCCCAGAACGGGCGTCAATTATTTCATGATCATTAAGTTTTGCGGCATGGGCCACTTGTGTAACATCACGCACCATTTGTAGTTGTTGTTTAACAGTCATATGCCTGTCTCGGATTACGGGTGCAGTTGTAGAAAGTGGGTTTCCGTCAGCAATCCACTTTGGTAAACCACCGTCCAAAACGGCTACTGAGGTGTGGCCCATTAAACGAAAAAGCCACCAAACTCTCGCAGCAGAAAAAAGACCTTTCGTATCATAAACTATAATTTGATGTCCGTCGCCCACTCCCAAAGCTCTGACACGCGACATAAATTTTTCCACTGGTGGGACCATATGGGGGAGTGTGGAGCGGTGATCTGAAATGTCGTCAATATCGAAGAAACGTGCATTTAAGATATGCCCGTTGACAAACTCGTTACTGGCATCGCGTCCGTCTGAAGGCATATGCCAGCTTGCGTCTAAAATGCGAACATTGGGATCTTGCTGGTTTGCTTTAAGCCACTGTGTCGAAACCAATGTATTTGGATCATCTTTCATGATAATGAAATCCCAAGGAACAAGTTGGATTTAACTGGGGTTAAGAGACAAGACAAGAGGTTCTGTGCTTGAATAATAGCGTAAAAGTTATTTCCTGAGTTTCAAAGTTAAGAAACAGCACTCAGATCCCTTGCTTTAAAAGTCTTTGTTTTTGGCGACCCCAATCCCGTTTTGCTTCGTTAGCGCGCTTGTCATGGTTTTTCTTACCCTTAGCGATCCCAAGTTTAATTTTGATCCGACCCTTGTGATTAAAATACATAACTAAAGGCACTAGGGTTAAACCTTCGCGCTGAGTGGCGTTCCAAAGTCGCGACAGTTCACGCTTGGATACTAGCAATTTACGGCGGCGTTTTTCTTCATGTCCCCAGGTTTTTGCCTGTGGGAACGGTGCGATGTACGAGTTAACCAGCCACAGCTCACTCTGTTCTACAGCGGCATAACTTTCAGCAATATTTCCAGATTTTTCTCGAAGAGACTTAACTTCAGATCCCATCAGCATCACACCACATTCGATGTCATTCTCAATTTCATAATCATAGCGCGCACGTCGATATTCTGCGATAATACGGTAATTGGGATCTGATTTTTTGTTTACCATAGCCGCTTTCATATATGGTGGTGTTCTAGTTTTGCCAATAGGTCTGAAACGTATGCCGAAACTATTCTAATCTACGAGTTGATCAAACCTGCATGCCGAAGTGCATTATCCATCTGGGCTTTAGCTGCATCAGTCAGGCTAACTAGAGGTAAGCGGACCTCTTCGGAACAAAGACCCAGTTTAGAAAGTCCATATTTAGCGCTTACTAAACCTGGTTCTTGAAAAGTGGCGAGATGTAGCGGCATTAACTGATCTGTTATTTTCAGTGCGAGTTTATAATTTCCCTCCGAGGTAGCTTCCTGCATCTGAGCGCAAAGAGCGGGGGCCATATTCGCTGTCACTGAAATACAGCCTGCGCCTCCGTGGGCGTTAAATCCTAACGCAGTTGCATCCTCGCCTGAAAGCTGAATGAAATCCTTTCCACAGCTAAGTCTTTGTTGTGGTACCCGCGCCAGATCGCCTGTAGCGTCTTTTACGCCTATAATATGTTTGTGTTGAGCTAACAGTCCCATCGTTTCTGCAGTCATGTCCACAACAGATCTACCTGGAATATTATAGATGATTAGATCTATACCACAGTCTGCTGCAGCCAAAAAGTGGGCCACTAGGCCAGCTTGAGTTGGTTTATTATAGTATGGTGTTACAACTAGCGCCGCAGTTGCGCCTGCCGCTTTGGCGGCCTTAACGAGCCGCACTGTTTCTGCTGTATTATTTGATCCTGCGCCCGCCACTACTGGAATACGACCAGCCACCTGATTAACCACTGTTTCTACCACACCATCATGCTCGTCATGTGTTAGGGTAGGGCTCTCGCCGGTTGTACCCACAGGAACTAATCCGTGGCTGCCTTGATCGATATGCCAATCTACGAGTCTCTTTAACGCCTTAATGTCTACTTTGCCGTTTGCGAACGGAGTAACAAGAGCAGGTAAAGATCCAGAAATCATAACGTTTCCTTTGGATTGAGGCTTTATCGCCTGAATTTAAGTTAAAAAAATACTAACTGGAAACCATAGGTTTGCCAAGTTTTGTGATTGAAAGTTTTTTCTACAGGGCGCAAGTTCTTTAATATGAAAACTTTTCTTTTTCTTTTATTATTTATCCTGTCGCACTCTAAAGTAATTGCTCAGGACGCCGCAGCTGTGGCGGCATTGCGTGCAGCATTTACAGCTTCAGAAAGAGGAAATTGGGATATTGCTGAGCGTTTGGTACGGCCGGCTGGGGCTGTAGCTATTGACCTGGTTGAATGGGATAAGTTACGCGCTGGTGGAGGTCAGTTTGTTGATACTCTTGATTTCTTAGTTCGCAGGCCAGATTGGCCCGGGCTTCCTTATTTGCGCAAACGTAGTGAAATAACAATTACGAAAGATGATATTGCAACAGACATAATTGAATTCTTTAAACAGCAGCCCCCGCAAACTGGTCTTGGGACGCTGAGGTTGGCCCAAGCGCTCACCCAAATGGGTCAAAAATCAGAAGGAGTATTAGTAGCTCAAAATGGCTGGATCAGCTTTGATTTGGAGCCTAAGGATGAACGTGAGTTTCTCAAAGATTTTGGTGAACATTTAACAAATTTGCACGAGGTGCGACTTGATATGTTGCTCTGGCGAGGAAGCACATCGACGGCTAGTAGGGTTTTGCCTTTGGTCAGCGACGGACATGCCAAGCTTGGCAAGGCTAGGATAGCGTTACAAAGAAATTTAGGTGGGCTTCAAGCACGCATTTCGCGTATACCTAAAGAACTAAAGGGCGACCCTGGTTTAGCTTATGATAGGTTCAAATGGCGGTTGGCCCACAAGCTTCCAAAAAAAGCAATTCAACTTCTTCTGTCCCAATCTTCTGATAAAGGCCGCTTGGGCCAACCTAATAAATGGGCAGCAAAACGTCTGGTTTTAGCTCGTGATTTGATTTGGGACAAAAAATACCAAACAGCTTATACAGTAGCAAAAAACCATCAACTGACACAGGGAAGAGATTATGCTGAGCTAGAGTGGTTGGCGGGTTTTATCGCCTTGCGAAAATTAAAAAAACCACAGCTGGCTTTAATACACTTTAAGAACCATGAAACTGCTGTAGGCAGTGCAATTTCATTAGGTAGAAGCTACTATTGGCAGGGTCGGGCCCAGCAAGTAATGGGACAGACTGATGACGCGAAACTTTCTTATATTAAGGGTGCAAATTATCAAACTTCATTTTATGGGTTACTTGCTTCTGAGGCTGCCAATGTTCCTTTGAGGCCAAGGCTTGCTGGAGGCAGTATGGATCTTGGATGGCAGAAGTCTGCTTTCTCTAAATCCAGCGTTTTGGAAGCTGGCCTGCTATTTTTTAAGGTTGGACAACCTCGCCGTGGGGTGCGTTTCCTAACCCATTTGGCGGAAAGTCAAAGTCCCAGCGACATGGCGAAGCTGGCTGGAATGGCTGAAGAGTTTAGAATTCCATATCTACAGTTGATGCTGGGAAAGCGGGCAGCTCTGTATGATGTAATGCTTGAGCGGCATTTTTATCCATTACATCCTCTACTCATAAATGGAGATGGCATTTCCCCAGAATTAGGCTTGGCTATAGCCCGCCGGGAAAGTGAATTTTTTGCTGGTGCTATTTCAGGTGTGGGGGCACTTGGCTTGATGCAAGTAATGCCAGCCACAGCTAAAGAAATGGCTGGAAAACTGGGAATCCCGTACTCTCGAAGTAAGATGCTAGGGGATCCAAAATATAATGCAAAAATAGGTGTTAGGTACTTAAAAGAGCTTATAGAGGAATTTGGTAACAGCCCAGTGCACGTTGCAGCGGCCTATAATGCTGGTCCAAGCCGTGCCCGAAGTTGGACGGCTAAATTGGGTGACCCAAGGCTAAGTGGGGTTGATGTCATCGATTGGATCGAAGAGATCCCATTTAGTGAAACTCGAAATTACGTGATGCGGGTGGCAGAGAGTTTGCCAAATTACCGAGTGCGACTTACTGGCCAACCAATGCCTCTGAATTTTTTGAGTGAGCTAAAGGGTAACTATCGTCCACCACCACCATTTTTGGCACCAGCTATTTCTATACGGCCTGTTGGTCGTACTAGGTAACTGAAACTCTGGCACGCCAAAGGGTAAATAATCCGGCAGCCACAACTAATACTGCACCCACAGCGACGTTTGTTTCAATGACTTCACCAAATACCATAACTCCAATTGCGGCACCGAATACTAGCTGCAGATATGTGAACGGTTGTACCGCGGAGGCCTCTGCGACTTCATAACATCGAATTAAAAGCCAATGTCCGGTCGCTCCTGTAAAACAGAGGCAAAGCATTAAGAGCCAATCAGCTGGGATCATATCTTCGAGATGAAACATACCTACAAAAGTCATAACAATACAGCCCGTAACGCCAGTCCAAAAGAAGCTCGTTGCGGTACTATCTTGGCGCGCTACGTAGCGTGTCAGTAGGCTGTAAAGTGCAAACATAGACGCTGCTATCAAGGGTATTATCGCATAAACAGAGAATACTCCCATGCCTGGCTTTAGAATTATCAGAACGCCACAGAGGCCAGCGAAAATCGCCATCCACCGACGCCAGCCCACTATTTCGCCCAAGATAGGACCTGACATTGCCGCAACTATTAATGTGTATGACGAGAATATTGCTAAACTCTCGACCAGACCCAAGTAGGTGAATCCTGTAACCATTACACATATTTCAGTTGCTAATAAAACGCCTCTAAAACCCTGTAAATAAGGCTGGTGGGTACGGGCAGCGTTACGTATCCCACCAACCTGCTTCGCAGAAATTGTTATGACAAAGGCTGCAAAAAACCAGTAACGAACCATCACAACCATGTAGACGTTATATGTTGAAGATAAATGCAAACTCAGTCCGTCTTGCACCGCAAAAACAAAGGTTGTGCCCACCATTAACACGATGCCAAGGCGTGTATTGTGTCCTGCACTCATAGTTTTTTACCTTTGGTCATGTGCCTTTTACGGCCAAACCCGGTGATGCGCTCTACTTTGAAACCACCGTCTTCTAAACTACGACGGATGGACCCTGATGCAGAATAAGTTGCAAAACTACCACCAGTCTTGGTATGAGTGGCAACTTCTTGCATAAGTGCTGCTCCCCAAAGTTCTGGATTCTTGGCTGGTGAAAACCCGTCTAAAAACCAAGCATCGGCTTTGTGTCGCCAAGATGGAAGGGTCTTGCGGGCGTCGCCCACGATCAGTTTGAATTCTAAATCTGGCAATTCAATCTTTGTGGACCAAAGTGGTGCCAGTTCTGTGGCCAATGAATTGATTTCTGGAAAGGCGCCGTGTGCTTGGATCATTTGGGTGGGGGCAAGAGGAAACAATTCAAAGCTTGTAAAAAATAACTTTCCTTTATTACCAGATTGCCGCCATGCTTGGATTGCCCCCAAAAGATTGAGGCCGGTTCCAAAGCCAAGCTCGGCGATATGAAAGCCGTTGTGAAACCTTTTTGGAAGGTCGTTACCTGATAGAAAAACGTGGTGGCATTCTGCTAAACCATTGTCTACCGAGTAGTAAGGATCAGCAAACTGAGTTGAGATTGGTACGCCATCGCGCCACTTTATAATATCAGGCTGGTGGATGATCATGGGCTACCTTAAGTATTTAGTGAACCATGCAGAAGGGCAAGGATTTTGGCAACTGCTGAAGTAACAATTTTAGGGGCAGGTGTATTTGGCCTTTCAATAGCCTTTTGTTGCAGTTTGCGGGGTGCCCGAGTGCGCGTTATTGACCCCGCTGGTGTGGGAGCGGGCGCCAGTGGTGGCTTTGTTGGTGCACTTGCACCTCACACTCCGGACTTATGGTTGCCCAAGAAACAGTTTCAATTAGAAAGTTTATTATACTCCCGCAGCTTCTGGCCTGAAGTTGAAGCTAACTCAGGTATTTTGACTGGATTTGCTAATCATGGGCGTTTGCAACCAATCAATGAAGAACGTTTGGTTCCATTGGCGCTGTCGCGTATTTCTGATGCTGAACAAAACTGGGGCGACAAAGCAGAATGGCAAGTAGTATCGGCCAGTCAAGCGGGAGACTGGGCCCCGCCCTCGTCCACTGGCCAACTAATTTATGATACACTTTCGGCTCATATACACCCCCTCAAAGCAACCCGTGCGCTTGCTCGTGCTGTTGAAAACTTAGGTGGGGTGATTACTCCTGCAGGCGCTCGTCAGGGAGCAATCATAGATGCCCGTGGCTGGCAGGGCTTAATTGAAATATCTAAAACTTTGGGACAAGAGTTTGGTAATGGGGTGAAAGGTCAGGCTGCGCTACTTGATTTTAATAGCCCTGGTAAGCCACAACTTTTTTCTGATGGTTTGCACGTTGTCCCGCACCTGGATGGAACTGTTGGTATTGGCTCCACCAGTGAGCGATACTTTAAATCACCGATAAAAAATGATGAACAACTTGATGACTTAATATCCAAGGCTAAAAAATTATTTCCAATCTTAAAAGATGCCCCAGTAATTTCTCGTTGGGCGGGAGTACGTCCCAGAGCCTTTACCCGTGCACCTATATTGGGCAAACACCCAGTGAACCCAGATTGGTTTATTGCTAACGGTGGATTTAAAATTGGTTTTGGTATGGCCCCTAAGATTGGGGAGGTTATGGCGGATTTGATTTTAGACGGTGTTGATCACATTCCTAATGATTTTCGCGCCAGGGCTAGCTTGGAATCTGAAAAATAACAGATATTTGAATAAAATAACTTTAATGTTGATTAGCTAATTAATTGGTATTTAAATGTTAAAGTTTGTCGCCAAGGTAGGGCAAAAATGCCTCCACAGCTGCGCTAGCCATTACAATTATATTATCTGTGTCTGGGTTTGTAACATTTAAACCTCCAAGGACTACCTGCACTTTTGCCTGGCCATGGGGCAGAGTGTCCAGCAATTGGTTTACATCAACCAGGTGGGGTTTTTGTACTGCCACTGTTACTTCAACCCTCATGTCTTCCGGTGAAAAGTTTAAGGTGGGCCCTAAGGCTTTGAACATTGGTATATTTGAGTGGCGTATTGCGTCTTTAATTGCACGACGCGCTGCTTTTGTATAATCTTCGCCATACTGATCATTTCCCATTCCCATTTCTATAATAAATCTTTGATCAGTCACTGTGGTATTCCTAAATCCAAAGATACGGAAATGGCGACATTAGCAATAACTGTTGGGTTCCCAACAGGGCGGGGAACATCTAACCCGCCTTGGACGACCTTCACTTTGACTTTTCCATATGGAAATATCTCTGATACCATTTCCCTATCAACAGAGTCAGGTTTTTGAACGCCAATTTTAACGTCGATCAACATTGCAGTTTTTTCTTTTCCAAAAAGCTCAGCTATATTTATTGAATTATGCCAAAGCGCATCCCTTACGGCGCGTATGGCCGCTTCTGTGTAGTCACGTCGACGTAAAGATGAACCCATGCCAAACTCGGTGAGCAGTCGTTTAATGGCCATATTGTTGTCCTAAGATTTTAGTGACAGATGTGAATTTGAAAATATTTTTCAAATTTCAGACATCAAAATTCTACACCTATTTGTGCCTTAATTCCAGAACGAAATGGATGTTTTATGAGTTCCATCTCGGTTACTAAATCTGCTAACTCAATCAAATCTAAGTGTGCATTTCTGCCGGTAAGTACCACATGTGTCATCGGTGGTTTCTCATTTTTTAAAAACTTAACGACTTCCTTGATGTCAATATAATCATATCGTAATGCAATATTAATCTCATCGAGCAGAACCATGTGATTTGTCTCATCTAAAATCAGCTCTTTCGCTTTTGACCAAGCGGCTTGGGCCATCTCGGTGTCCCGGGTCTTGTCTTGGGTTTCCCAAGTGAAGCCTTCCCCCATGGTGTGAAATGCGCAAAGTTTACTGAAGTGGGAAATAATCAAATCTCTCTCGCCAGTACTCATTCCACCTTTAATAAATTGAACTACTGCGCTTTTTCGTCCATGTGCTATATGCCGGAAAATCATGTTAAATGCTGCTGAAGATTTTCCTTTTCCCTTACCAGTGTGAACAATTACTAATCCTTTTTCGTCAGTCTTAGTTGCCATTATTTTGTCACGAGCGGCCTTTTTCTTTGCCATTTTCATTGTGTGGCGTTCAGCATCATCAGTCATGTAAGTATCCTAATCTTTGAGGCACTCTATCGTTTGAAATGTTGGGTGCAAGTAAGGCTTTTTTGATTGATTAAAATAGATCCCAAACAAAAGGGACGATTTTCTAACTCTTTGGTAATAGTTCCGCTATTCGAGCTCGAGCGGAGTTAGATCGAGGATGCCAAAGTCCTCGATCGATTGACTCTTGAAGGCGCTCTGCAATCTCGCGCAAAGCTGGGGCATTAGTACTAGCGATGAAGTTTCTATTGTCATCATCCTCCAGGAATGTGGCCTCCACGGCATCGAAGTGATGCGATTTTACGGCTCCTGTGGTGGCGGCAAAGGCAAACATATAATCGACAGTTGCTGCAATTTCGAATGCACCTTTATAGCCATGGCGCTTAACCCCGTTGATCCATTTCGGATTTAGGACTCGTGATCGTATTACCCGCGCCATTTCATCATCTAAGGTGCGTATCACAGGGCGTTCTGGCCGGGAGTGATCGTTGTGGTAGATGGGTCTAGCTTGTCCCTGCAAGCTAGTTATCGCTGCGGCAGCACCTCCCTCAAATTGGTAATAGTCATCGCTGTCGAGAAGGTCATGCTCACGGTTATCTTGATTTTGTACAATCGCTTCTACCTGACCTAGGCGGGTCTCAAATCCCTTGCGATCCTGATTGCCGGTCCTTCCCTTGCCGTAAGCGTAGCTGCCCCATTCTAAATAGGCAGCCCCAAAATCGGCCTGAGTGTCCCATATCCGTTCATCGATCAAAGCCTGCAACCCGGCTCCATATGCTCCAGGTTTTGAGCCATAAACTCTTGCTCCAGAGCCATTTCCTTTGGCTGGGTTCAAATTACTTGGTTCATCCAGCGCGAAAACGGCTCGTGCTGCGCTATCAACTAAATCAATTAATCCTGGAAAAGCATCACGAAAAAAACCTGAAATACGAAGTGTGACATCTACACGTGGACGTCCCAACGCGCTGGCTGGAATTATTTCAAATCCTGTGACCCTACGATTGGCGCTATCCCATTGGGGTTTTACGCCCATCAGCGCCAAACATTGTGCTATGTCATCCCCACCTGTACGCATATTGGCGGTGCCCCATGCCGTAAGTAAAAGAGAGCGGGGCCAATCCCCATGATCTTGTAAATGTTTGTCTATTAGTAAGTTAGCAGATTTCCAGCCTAAAGCCCAAGCGGTTGGCGTGGGTATGGCTCGGCTGTCGACCGAGTAAAAATTGCGACCAGTTGGCAAGACATCTAACCGGCCGCGAGTGGGAGCGCCGGATGGGCCTGGGCAAACAAATTCTCCGGCAAGTGCGTTTAATAGCCCCTTGATCTCAGAAGGCCCACATGCGGCCAGCTTTGGGGTTATGTTATTGTTTATATGATTTATAACCATGGCAGATTTTGGACCAGGAGCCTGGATTGTTCCTCCCATCAAATTTTGAGCAAGCAGCTCAAGTCGCTCAACCGTATCGCCATTACTTCGCCAGATATCATCGCTAACAGAGGCCAGTGCCTCTGGCTTATGGTCCTGCCACGAACCTGCTAGATCACAGTCTAGCGGATCAAACGACAAGCTCAAATCATCTGCCATGGCACGTAAAAGAGATGCATCACCTTCTTTGCCGGAGCCACGTGGGATGCGCGCCAGTGCAATGGTCAGATCCCTTAATTGTATTCCTTCAGGGGTCTTTCCAAAGATATGCAAACCATCACGGATTTGAGCTTCCTTCAGATCGCAAAGGTATGCATCTAATTTAGCTAAGTCGCCAGTCTCTTCACCTTGGAAGCCAATGTCTTCATCCAAACCAGTTGTCGTCGTAAGAGAAAGGATTTCACGTCTAAGATAGTCTATTCTACGTGGGTCAATCCCTGCTGCCTCGTAATATTCATCGACTAAAGCCTCTAAATCTCGCAGAGGGCCATAAGTTTCTGCTCGGCTCATCGGCGGGGTGAGGTGATCAATGATAACCGCCTGAGACCGTCTTTTGGCTTGAGTGCCTTCTCCTGGATCATTTACAATAAATGGATAAATGTGTGGGAGTGGCCCTAAAATTGCTTCGGGCAGGCACTCCTCGCTCAAGGCAACTGCCTTACCAGGCAGCCATTCTAAGTTGCCATGCTTGCCAAGATGCACAATTGCATGAGCACCCTGTGAGTGACGAAACCAAAAATAGAAGGCGAGGTAGTTGTGTGGTGGCGCTAGGTCTGGTGAATGATATGTTTCAGTTGGGTCAATGTTATAGCCACGGGCTGGTTGGAGGCCCAAGGTAACATTCCCAAACTCAAGAATGGACAGCTTGAAGCCACCTTCGGCAGTCCCGGTCTTGGGTTCAAGAAACGGATCTAGGCAAGGATCGCCCCAACGATCCTCAATCTGCGTGCGCAGAGTGTAGGGCAGGGTTTGATAGTGTTTTAGATAGTTTGCCAAGGAAAGTGTTTTACCACCACTGCGATCTGTACGATCGGTAAGCCAATTGGTAGGCCCAGCCATGATCCGGGCCATCAAATCTGCGCTGTCTTTGGGAAGATCCTTCACATTGTATCCAGCCTCTTGCAGACATTTTAGTATATAAATTGCTGACTCTGGGGTATCTAGGCCGACCCCATTGGCAAGTCGTCCGTCCTTATTGGGATAATTTGCCAATACTAAGGCGACCTGACGCTCTGAGGCACTGGTGCGGCGCAGTTTTGCCCAATTCGAGGTAAGGGCTGCCACAAAAGAGATGCGGTCGCCACGAGCTTTATATGTGGCAATCGGGCATTCTGTTGCTTCATCAAAAAATGCTTCTCCCTTGAAGCTGACGGCACGTGATAAAATTCTTCCGTCAACTTCAGGTAGGGCGACATTCATCGCAATATCTCGAGCAGACAGGCCATTGAGCCCGCTTTCCCAATCTTTTTCAGTACTTGCAGAAAGTACGACTTGGAAGACGGGGGCTTTGCAAGCTGAAGGCAAGGTAAGTGGGTTGTCTGGGCTGCCGTCTCCATGGGGATTGCCTACGGCAAAGGAAGTACAATTTAGAATCACCGCAGGAGCTGCAGATCGAAATAGTTGATCTAAAGTAGCCACAGAAATTGGATCTTTAAGGGAAGCCACAAAAACTGGTAACGGATTGATGCCAGAACGCAGCATAGCCTTAACCATACGGTTGATTGGGTTGAGTCCCGCCCCCTGCACCAATGCGCGATAGAAAATTAAAGGCACCACTGGTGCGCCTTTCACCCATTTTTCTTGTGCAGATATAATGTCTGAGATGCCAGCGCCTGGCCAATACACACCGGCACGCAACAGCGGCTCTGCAGCTTGCGGTTTATTGGCTTGATCAATAATGAAATTACAATAACGAAGAAAATTTACTGAGTTTTTGGGCCCACCTTCCACTAAATATGCCCAAAGTGCATCATAATCTTTGTCGGAGATTGTTGAGAACTGGCGAAGTTCTAGATCTGGTTTGTCGTCGCCAGGCAGGGCCGCGAAAGTTACACCTGCATCGCTCAAGCGGGCGGCATATTGCTCAAAGCCATATTTCCAATAACCCACGCCACCTAGTACGCGAGCCACTACTAATTTTGCTTTAGAGGCGCAGGATTCAATATGTAGATCTACTGACATGGGATGTTGAAGATGCATCATGCTGGCCAAACGCAGGCCTGGTGGATCTGACATCTCGGAGCGCGCGGTCGAAAGCGCTGCAAGTTCTGTATCAGCGGCGGAGATAAAAATGACATCAGAAGGAGTTTGGCTCAAATCAACTGGCTCTTTTCCATCATCCACAGATCCAGGTGTGGCGGCAAGTAGGTGCATCAGGTGGTTCCGTCTTGCTCAATGGAGGGGAATAGGGCATCAGCAAATAATAAGCGAGGAGCTGCTTTAAAGGATATATCATGGTCAACAAAGGTTCGGGCAGCAGCAAACAGCGTGGTAATAGTCCACGTCATAGCGAACATAACGCCAAAGGCAGTAGCAAAAATCCTTTTGGAAAAAGTGACGATAAGGCCCAGTTGCTGGCTCGGATGAAAGCAGCCGCGGCATTGCGCAAAGCTACTAAGTAACCTCATAGAACTTTTTTCATGAAGATGCTGCTAGAGTTGCTAGTATAATCACCAAACGGTCCGCAGAGCTGGAAACTATTTCGCTCATAAAGCTTAATCGCGGCGTGCAACTTGTCTCCAGTTTCTAGTTTTATTTCTGCAAGGCATCTTTCGCGGGCCTGATCTTCAAGACGTCTTAAGATGGCATCAGCTACCCCTCGTTCTCGGTAATCGGGGTCTACAAACATAGACTTTATTTCCCCATATCCTTCCATGACCGCTAATGCGCCGGTCCCACATAACACGGAGCCATAGTGAGCGGCGAATAAATGTACATTCTTTGCGCTCAGCTCATCAAGCGACAAATAGTTATTGTGTTCAGGTGGAAACAGCGCTTGCATCAGCGCGTGACTGGACCGCAATAAGTCTGCGACTTGTGGTTCACGTGGATTGGTACGCTCAACAAAAATCATTTTTTCATTTGTTTATAGTACAGGCATTTAGCGCTGCTTCAATTTCTGGACGATCAAGTCCAGTTTGACCAATTACCACTAATCGCGTGATACGAGGGGCCATGTCGAAAGGTTGATCGAAATAGGTTTCAACTCTGGGGCCTACTGCTTGAAGGGTTAGGCGCATAGGTTTTCCTACTACGGCCGCAAAGCCTTTGAGGCGCAAAATGTCATGAGTGCTGATGATTTGGGAGACTTGATCTGCAAATACCTTAGTATCAGCTACCTCACCAAGGTTTACTACAAAGCTTTCAAAGGCATCGTGGTCATGCTTATGATGGTCGTCCTCATCGACTTGAGTTCTGTCGTCATGGTCATGGTCATGGTCATGATGATGGTGAACTTCATGGCGTGACGCCAGATCAGTCTCAGCGCCAATACCTTGACCTAGCAACACATCTACGGGCAATTTGCCCATTGAAGTTTTTACTATCTGCACACCGTTGCGTGATGATTGCTTTAGGCTGGCCACTAACGCATCAGCTTGTGCCAAATTTAGCAAATCTGTTTTATTCACTACCAGCATATCCGCGCAGGCAACCTGATCCTCAAATAACTCTGATAGTGGGGTTTCATGATCTAGGTTCTTATCTAGCTTGCGCTGTGCATCCACCGCTTCCACAGAATGGGCGAAGCGTCCATCAGTGACGGCCTTACCGTCCACCACTGTTACCACGCCATCTACGGTTACCTGAGTTGAGATTTTTGGCCAATTAAATGCGCGAACTAAAGGTTGTGGCAGGGCTAAGCCACTGGTTTCGATTACAATATGGTCTGGCTTCTTTTCACGGGTCAGCAGCTTCTCCATTGTAGGGATAAAATCGTCGGCCACGGTGCAGCAGATACAGCCATTAGATAGCTCCATCACATCATCTTCGCTGCAGGTCTCGTCGCCACATCCTTTCAGAATATCGCCATCAACGCCTAAATCGCCAAACTCGTTGATGATTAGGGCAATCCTTCGGCCACGTGCGTTTTGTAACATGTGGCGGATCAATGTAGTTTTACCTGCACCAAGAAAGCCGGTAATAATTGTAGCAGGAATTTTTGTGACCATGTTAGGGTTCCTTGTGATCAAGCTTCGAGTGTTCTAGGCCGTGTAAAGACTATACAACAGGAGAATTTTTGAAAAACCGAGTGATTATATGCGAAACATGTGCGAAAAATGAGACAGCGACTTCTGGAGTTGTTTGGGCCAAACAATTATCCAAAGCTGTGGCGGATGGCAGTTTAAATATTGATGTTGTGACAACTGCTTGTCTAAACATGTGTGATACTCCTTTGTCGTTTGCTCTTCAGGGAGATCAAAAGGCAACTTATCTTTTTTCTGGAGCAGACCCACAGGTTGATACTCAAGATATGATTGGTTTGCTCAAGCTTTATGTTGAAGCTCCAGATGGATGGATTGAGGACGCCCAAAATGCTGGGCGTCTTCGTCTTTGTTTGCAAGGGCGCGTGCCAAAGTTCTAGATACTTTCTTCTAGGCGGAATAACATCGCCGATACTGTATATCCTAAAATGACCCATCCAGCAGCAGCACAGCCTAAGCTAAGCGTGACAAATTCCGCAGCAAGCTCTGGAGGTGCTACGCCAAAAAATACATCTAATTGTGGTGCGCCGATTAATTGTGGTAGCGCAATAATAGGAATGCTGGCTAACGTCAGGTAACCACGACCAAACGCGATCAACCCAATTCCGATTGATGTAGCCACAATTGTAAATAGCCACCAAATTTGGCGTGATCCGACCTCGGGACCGATTGTACCAGGGAGTTCAGGGGGAAGGCCAATCGCTGGTGCAAGTTGTACGGCAACGAAACCGCAAAAGCCCCACACTACACCCTGTCGGGCTGACGTTTTGATTCCTTTGAGCGCTGCATAGGCGATCATAGCTGCTAGAAGTAGGCCGTATCCAGCGTATGTGATAATGTTAAACGCTACTGTCATAGTATGGCGGCCCCAGTCGGTTCCAAGGTTCGGTACAGCCCGTTCGCTTTGAGGTGACCCATCCGCGCCAAAGTGAATATGCGACCCAGATTCGAACAGTTCTCCTTCTAGTAGAGTTGGTACTACGAATATGAATTGCAACAAAGCGGCTATCAGCCCTGCTACAACGCCGGCGCAGATAGCGCTGACAAAAAGATTCTTAATCATGGTTCAGTGGCAGGGAAAAGCCATCGCGTGGCGTTGGTCATGGGCTGCGTCGTGCAAGGCTGTCGCCTGCGCATATCCAGATGCAAATAACAATGCCAGTCCTGTGACGAAGGTAACTACAATACCGGCGGTGGCCGGTGTTGAAACTTGAATTACGTTTGTTTTGGTACTCATAATTTAATCTCCTAAACCTGTCACACCCGACAGGGGGGTTCACACAAATTGCAGGCCGGTCTCCTGGCTTACGGCATGATGGTCTATAACCTTCCCGGTTTCCCAGTGGTATATTATAGACCCAAACCACGTACAGTCGCGGGGGCGGCTTTGGCTTTGGATCCCAATATGGGTCACCCGCACCAAATTCCCGTTTCAGTTCTGAATGCTTTGCATCCAATGAACACCTAACAATCTCATCCTTGTATTGCTTCTTCGATTTCGTCAAGATCGTTTACGACATCCAATCGCGGACTATCGGCATTTATTATTAAATTTGCTAATTGGTCTCTTTGCTTAATTTTTATTTTAATATTTGTTACTTTGAAATTGGAACGAGCGTCATTTTTAAAAGTATTGACGTTTGAACTTCCAAAAACTCAATTAAAGTACTTTGAGGTGCCTAAAGCTTCAATATATTGTGGATAAGTCTTCAGAAATCACTCTATCTTGGGTGATGGCGTTGACTTAATCCGCATCCAATCGTCAAAATGACTTTACTAGAATCACGAGGATTTACAGCATTGCAGTTTTCTAAACTAAGACTAAACGGGTTCAAGAGCTTTGTGGACCCAACTGATCTGATTATTGCCGATGGGTTGACTGGTGTGGTTGGTCCTAATGGCTGTGGCAAATCCAACCTGCTCGAAGCTCTACGCTGGGTGATGGGCGAAAACCGTCCGACTGCCATGCGTGGTGGGGGTATGGAGGATGTGATTTTTGCGGGCACCGCAACGCGCCCTGCACGTAATTTTGCTGAAGTCAGCCTACAGTTAGATAATTCACAGCGTCTGGCACCTGCCGGCTTCAATGAGAGTGATCTACTTGATGTGGTGCGGCGCATTACCCGTGAGATAGGATCGGCTTACAAGGCGAACAGCAAGGATATTCGTACGCGAGACGTTCAGTTGCTTTTTGCGGATGCAAGTACTGGTGCGCATTCACCTGCTCTGGTGCGACAAGGTCAAATTAGTGAACTTATAAACGCAAAACCGAAAGCACGCCGACGGATACTTGAAGAAGCTGCGGGAATTTCAGGGCTCTATGCTCGCCGTCATGAGGCGGAGTTAAAGCTGAAAGGTTCTGAAACTAACATACTAAGAGTTGCTGATTTGATAGAGCAATTAAGCAATCAACTCTCTCAGCTGTCTCGCCAGGCCAAGCAAGCGGCTCGTTATAAAAAACTAGGTGAAAGTCTTCGTTTAGCAGAGGGTTTGCTACTTTACCGTCGTTGGAAAGAGGCCGATGAAGCTCGGGCATCTGCTGAGGAAGCGCTGCGTATTGCCACAATTAAAGCAGCCCAAGCGGAAACTACTGTACAAAAAACCCTCAGGGTCCGTGAAGAATCTGAAAAAATATTGCCTCCGGCAAGAGAGGAAGAGGCGATTGCAAATACTGTTTTGCAGCGACTGAACGTAGAAAAAGAAACGCTAAGTGACCAAGAGAACCGTGCTGAAGCCGCTATCCTTGACCTGAATAAAAGTATCGCTGAACTGACCGTAGACATGAAGCGTGAAGAAAATTTAAATCAAGACGCCGATGTAACTATCTCTCGGCTCCGTATGGAATATTCTGCGCTTGAGGCCTCTCGGTCAGGACACGACGAACGTATCAAAATGGTTGCTGCAGAGGCCTCAGAAGCGGCGACCGTTCTTCAGAACCGAGAATCAGATCTGTCTGAGATTACTGAAGATGTCGCTCGGCTAGCTGCGCGACATCAATCGGCTCAGCGCTTCATTGAGGATGCTGGTAAGAGATTGAGTAAATCAGAAGCGGCAGAGATCGAAGCTAAAAGTTCACTGATAGAAGCCCAAGATCATGAAAAGAAGTTTTCTGAGATATGTAAAAAAGTGGCATCTGACGAATTAATGGCCATCAATGCTGTATCAGATGCTGAGATAGTTCTTGCTAAAGTGGAAGCTGAACGTGCTGCCTGCCAAATAGAGGAAATCAATGCACGGGGAACCCGGTCTGAGGCAAAGGGCATCGTAAATGCTTTGCAAGCTGAGGTTTCGGCCCTGACGAAATTGGTTGACCGAGACAGTGGTGACGTGGACCAAATCTTGGATCAAGTGCAGGTACAATCTGGTTATGAAAAAGCACTGGGTGCTGCACTGGCTGACGACCTGAAGGCTCCAGCGGTAACCGGTGAGGGGATATCTGGCTGGGCTGCATTGATAGAATATGAAAATGCACCAAAGCTTCCTGTTGGTATAGAAAGCTTTGGTCAATACGTGAAAGTGCCAGGGGTACTTAATAGACGAATTGATCAGGTAGGGTTGGTAACCGTAGTAGAGGGCGCTGCGCTGCATTCTTCTCTTTTGCCTGGCCAAAGATTGGTCAGTCTCGAAGGGGACCTTTGGAGATGGGATGGATTTCGGACGACGGCTAAAGATGCCCCGTCAGCAGCAGCTTTGAGATTGGAACAACGGAATCGTCTACAACAATTACAAGAAGATCTCATATCGGCATTGAGCAAGGCTAATGTTACAGAAATTGTGCATCAATCTTTAAATGAAAAGTTACAGGTTTTAACCAAGGATGACCAAGATGCTCGAGTTGCAAGGCGGGATGCAGATGCGATGGTTGCGGACGCGGGAAGAACAGTATCCAAGGCGGAAGCTGAACGTAATTTGGCGCTGGGGCGTGTAGAGGCACTTTCGATTTCAGGGGCCCGTCACGCCGAAGAAGCCGCTGGCGCGCGATTGCAACAACGAGAGGCACAGGCGGCTTTAGACGGGCTAGAACATCTTGCCCGTGCGCGCGCCCAGGTTGAGGACATAAAACTTACAGTAGAGGCAAGTCGGGTTACTATGATGAGCCGGCGTGCAACGCATGATGAAGTACGGCGTGAAGGTGAGTTGCGTGATAAAAGGCTAGCGGTAGTTATTGATGAAATTGAGAGCTGGACAGAACGACTAAAGAATACGAACACGCGCGGCGAACAGCTTTTAAAACGGCGATCAAAAGCAGAACTTGATCTTGTGGCCGCGTTAGTGAGGCCAGATCAAATTCGTTCGCAGCGAACTGAGTTAATTACAGCACTGAGGGAAGCTGAAAAGCGCCGCCAGATCAGTGCAGACGCGCTTGCATTAGCTGAACAAAACTTTCGTCTTGCAAACAATTCCGAGCGGGAAGCTGAGCGGATTGCATCTGAAAGCCGTGAGGAGCGGGCCCGTGCTGAAGCCCGCTCCGAATCTTCTCTTGAAGCGGTTATGGTTTCTGCTGAACGTATTCGGGAGGAATTAGAAACTGAGCCAGAAACTTTGCTTGAACAACTTGAAGTTGATCCTACAAAAATGCCTCCAGCTGAGCATATAGAATCTGAGGTTCTTAAAATACGCCATCAACGAGATGCGTTGGGAGCTGTAAATTTGCGCGCGGAGGAGGATTCACGTGAGGTCCAAGAAGAGTTTGATAATCTAACAAATGAAAAAAATGACCTGGAGGAGGCCATAAAAACGCTTCGAGGTGGAATTTCTAGCTTAAATAAAGAGGGTCGTGAACGGCTTTTAGCCGCATTTGATGACGTTAATCGCAACTTTGGAACTTTGTTTGGCCATTTGTTTGGTGGTGGTGAGGCTAATCTTGTTTTAGTTGAAAGTGACGATCCACTAGATGCGGGTCTTGAAATTCTTTGCCAGCCTCCTGGCAAAAAACTGTCAACGCTTAGTCTTCTCTCAGGTGGGGAACAAACATTGACTGCAATGGCGTTAATCTTTGCTGTATTTTTGGCAAACCCTGCGCCAATCTGCGTACTCGATGAAGTGGATGCGCCCCTGGATGATGCGAATGTGACTCGATTTTGTGACCTCCTTGATGAGATGACTCGACGAACTGATACACGTTTCTTGATTATAACTCACCATGCTATGACCATGGCGCGCATGGACCGTTTGTTTGGAGTGACAATGGCTGAACCAGGCGTGAGTCAACTCGTATCCGTCGATCTCAAAAAGGCAGAGCAATTGGTGGCGTGAACCTAAAACTAAAGTCTGTTAAGAAGTTCAGGGGTTGGCCAGGCATCTGCAGGCATTTTGAGTAGTAGTTGTTCCCGTTGAACGGCCGATCGAGTTTTTGCACCTAATATTCCGTCAATTTTTCCTACATCATGTCCGCGGGTAACTAATTTCTTTTGTAAAACTCTCATTTCGTATTCGTTTAAACCAACATCTGGTGTATTGGAGTTATAAATTGGTGACCCATTCAGATATGAAGCGAAATATGCAGCTGTAGTTACGTAAACAAGGCTTTGGTTCCATTTCAAATAAACGTCAAAATTAGGATAAGTTAAAAATGCGGGTCCGTTGCGTCCAACAGGTAGAAGTACGGAAGCTTGCGTAGGTCCCTCAAAAAGCTCTCCACTTCGGGCTTCTACGCCCAGTGCTTTCCAAGCTGAAAGGGGCATTGAATTATACAACCCCGTTTTGTTCCAGTCCAAATTTTTTGGTATCAGAATTTCTTGCAACCAGGGCGCATTTGCCTGCCAACCCAATGTGCTGAGCATTTTTGCTCCAGTTATTAGCGTGTCAGGGACAGAATTTTGAAGGTCTACTACTCCGTCGCCATCGCCGTCAGTACCATTTCGGATAATATCTGCTGGCAGCATTTGGATCATACCAATCTCCCCTGCCCACGCGCCCTTTGTGTGTAGGGGATCAAATTGATTTTGTTTAAATAGGGTCAGTGCTGCAAATATTTGTGGACGAAATAATTTAGGGCGTCGACAGTCATGGGCTAAAGTGAGCAAAGAATTTAAAGTATTAAAATTTCCTTGGTTAACACCGAAATCCGTTTCAAATGCCCAGAAAGCAAGAAGCACGCCGTTTGGAATGCCAAATTCTTTTTCAATTCTACTAAAGATACTTTTATATTTAATGGCGTTTATTTTGGCATGGCTTATGCGATAATCAGATATCAAAGATTGAGAAAATTTAATAAAATCTTGTTGTAAAATATTTTGATTTTGATCAGCTTTTAAAACTTTTGGATTTTGTTTCACATCAAAAAAAAAGTTGTCTACCAAATTTTTGTGGTGGCCCATTGTTTGGGCCTCCTGCTTTAGGGTTGTGACAAAGTCATCAAATTTTCCACCGCAGTTTGCGTTTGCAACTGTTGAATAGGCACCCAATATAAATGCTAGTAAAAGCAGTCGCATTTAGTGTCTCCATAACATTTAGACGACCATGTTTGGTCGGAGCATTTATAAAAAGAAAAATAGAATAGCTGAAGCTGTGACCAGTGCAAGCACTCCAACCCATGTTGCCCATAAAATACGAATTGCATTATCGATTTCTGAGGGGCCTATATTTTTTCGTCCAATTGGGTTGACCCAGGGAAATTTCCGCATTTGCCCTTCGTAGCTTCTTGGTCCTGAAAGGCTAATTTCCATAGCGTAAGCCATTGCTGCCTCAGGCCAACCGGCATTGGGTGAGCGGTGCATCTTAGCATTTTGTGCAATTAACTGCCACTTTACTGGGAAACCGGTAATTGCCCAAATACATAATGCTGAAAGTCGTGCTGGTATCCAATTGAGAACATCATCTACCCGAGCAGTAGCCCAACCAAAATCTTTGAACGTTCTGTTTTTATACCCAATCATACTATCCGAAGTGTTGATGGCTTTATAGATGATTATCCCTGGCAAACCAGCAACCAAAAACCAAAAAACTGGTGCAACAAACCCATCAGAAAAGTTTTCAGCCATACTTTCAATTGCGGCGCGTGATACCTGCTCAGTATTCATGTCAGCAGTATCCCGTCCGACTATCATTGCAACACTGCGTTGACCCGACAACAGTGACATTCGCAGTGATTGTGCAACATTTGAAACGTGTTCCACTAAAGACTTATGTGCAAGTAAAATAGCCACAGTTACTGCGTCGGCTATTGGTCCAAGCCAAGTGATTAATATGCCAGTTATCCCCCCACCGATGGCTAAGATGAGGACAAGTAAAACACCTTTTCTCTTCTGTTGAGGCGCATGGTTCATCAATTTGCTAAGCTTGGAAATAATATTTCCAATTACCACTGCTGGGTGTGGTAACCGCGACCAAAGCCAGCGTGGCTCACCTAAAAGTGCGTCGAGGAGTATGGCGAGGATTAGGCTCATAGTGCGTTTTCCAACCTGCTCCAATCATATTTAGGGGGAAGGCCAAGCCTAATCCAATCGTTTGAGTAAGGAAAAATGCGGCTCCAAATAAGAGATTCAGCAAACTGTTTTTGTATCTGCGCAGCATCTTCAACTGCATAAGTACGAAAAAGTGAGCAATCCCCGATCGGTTTGGCCTTTAAAGTCATTAATAGAGTATCTAATCGTGCGATATCTATTTTTAGCCGGTTACGTGTATTATTGGCCCAATCGTAATCTTGCAAAGCTTTGGTACCAATTCTCAACGCTATACCAGACACAGGCCATGGCCCTAGCTTTTGGCGTAAAGCTTTTATTAGAAATGGATCGCCTATAGCAAAGCCAAGCCGTAATCCCGCCAGACCCCAAAACTTTCCAAAGCTTTTTAGAATAATATGTCCTGGCATGGCGGAGCGGGCAATATGGCTGCGTAAGGGGGCAATATCGCAAAAGCTTTCATCTATAATGTTTAGTGGTGCGGGATCGGGTAATTCGCTGAATTTACCTGTTGGGTTATTAGGGTGAACGATAACTCGTGCCCGAGGTGATTTAGATTTTGTTAAAGTTTTCCAGCCATGAAATTGAAATGATGCGGCATGCTCGTTATAAGTAGGTACAGCGATTTCAACTGAGCCAGGAGAAAATAGTGTTGGGATTTGAGCAATAGCTGATGAGCATCCAGGCACTGCTAAAATATCAGCCTTGTCTGGTACATTCCAAAATTTACGGGCGGCCAGACAAATTTCTGTATTGGCAAGCTTGTCAGGTAGGGCTTTCCAATCTGCTTCTTGTACTGAGTTCAAACTGTAAGCTTCGGGGTTTATACCGGTGGATAGGTCTAACCAATCTTGTCGTTTACCACCGTAATGTTTAGCTGCCGAGTCTAGGTTTCCACCATGATCAAGTGGAATTGAGCTCATTAATCAGTACCTGGGATTGGTGTTATGCGAGATGTGAAATGGCCTTTGATGCCTTGTGGCCACTGTCGGTAAGGTACTTGGCCACTGTCTGACTCTTTATGTAACTTGGCGTAGTCTACAATCGATTGAGCGTCTTCACTGGTAGGTTCAAACATACCCAGAACATAGTTATTTTTGTTTGGACCTTGGATTGTCACATTACAGGCCCTCACACATCCCATGATGCAAGACACTCGCCTTGATTTTATCTTAGCTAGTTGCGCCCGTGGCTCAATGAGCTCAGCTAAAAGTTCACCGTCCGTTTTGGGTTGTAAAGCTGGGTTCCAGTCTTCGCGTTTGCAGGTGTCACAAATTGTAATCCAGGTAGCCAAGTGGTTCTCCAATAATTGATCTGCTATTGGTGGATAGTTGTTACATGTACAACAAAAACTCAAGATATGTAATTAAAGTAATTATCTTTTAATATCTTTTGATGTGTTGAGCCCAGTTAAACCAAATTTAACTGGATAAACATTTGCCCTAATGTGTTAGATAGCGTAGCAAAGTTTTCAGACGAAGTCGAAGGGCTGGAACGGAGCATGGCAACGCGTTGACCCAAGCTGGGGACGTAAGGCATGATCGTCATAAAATGCAACAAAGGTAATTTGTTGCGGGTCCTTGCATAATTAAAAAAAGGATCAAATTATGACACGAGTGTTAATAACTATATCATCAATATTATCAATTTTTCCTATTCCAGCATTTGCCCATGTTGGACATATAGGTGCAATGGCAGGCCATGACCATTGGGTCATAGCGGCTGCAATAGCTTTAGCTTTAGCTGCAGCTAAACTGGGCTTTAGAGTAACTTCCAAGATGGATAAACTTGAATTGCAGGAGGAATAACTTGGACAGAGTTGGTGAGATAATCGCGTTATCACAAACATTAGAATGAACTTAAAAACCTAATCCGAGTTGTGGGTTTACTCCATGGCTCATCAAACTAAGGCATACGGATGCGCCCCTACAAAAAAAACCCGGAAGAAATATACAAGGCAAGCTTTGCGACTGTCGTTCAAGAGGCGAATTTAGATAGGTTCCCCTATGGACTCGATAAGTTAGCAACGCGGGTTATCCATGCGTGTGGTATGATTGATGTTGCTGATAGATTAGCCTTCTCTGAACGGGCATTTACGGCTGGGACTAATGCACTGGCCTCCGGGGCGCCCATTTTATGTGATTGTGAAATGTTGTCGGCAGGTATCATTCGCCGTTTTTTGCCAGCTAAAAATAAAGTCGTGGTAACTCTGAACGATCCGTCAGTGCCTGATCGTGCTAAAGCTATTTCGAACACTCGATCAGCAGCGGCAGTTGAACTTTGGCTCAACCAACTTGAGGGCGCAGTTGTCGCGATTGGTAATGCGCCGACAGCGTTATTTCACCTTCTTGAATTAATAGATGAGGGGGCACCAAAACCAGCCGTAATCTTGGGCTTCCCTGTTGGTTTTGTCGGTGCCGCGGAGTCAAAAGCAGAATTGGCTGGTAATGCTCGTGGATGTGAGTTCGTATCGTTGCGAGGCCGGCGGGGAGGATCTGCGATTGCAGCAGCAGCGGTCAATGCGATTGCTGCAGAATCGTCAATATCGAACAAATGAAAAGCTGGCTCCACATTGTAGGTATTGGTGAAGATGGCCTGGAAGGGCTAGCTCCCGCTACTCGAGCAGTCGTAAAAAGTGCAGAGGTGATTGTCGGTGGTGAAAGACATCACCGGCTTTCCGGTGATGTTTTTGGGGAGAGGGTTAAATGGCCCAGTCCCTTCGATGCTTTGATTGAAAAACTGCGCGCACTGCGCGGAAGGACTGTAGTGGTTTTGGCCACTGGAGACCCTCTTTGGTTTTCAATTGGAGCAAGAATTGGGCGTGCTATTGACCCCGTAGAGATTACCTATCATCCGCAGCTTAGCGCGTTTCAACTTGCAGCAGCCCGAATGGGTTGGTCTATGGCTGATGTTGAAACATTAACTGTCCACGGCCGGCCTGTAGAGCAGATGATTGCTTTTATTCAACCTGAACAGCGTTTATTAATATTGACAACAGGGGATCAAACGCCAGGCGAAATTGCTAATTTCTTAACTACGCGTGGATTTGGACAATCAAAACTGACAGTTTTGGCCGCAATGGGTGGGAATAACGAGCAGATTTTTAACGGTCATGCTGAAACCTGGGACCACGAGGTTCCATCCTTTAATACTTTGGCAGTGGAATGTATCGCAGCTCCCGATGCGGCACTACTGCCCAGGGTACCAGGTTTGCCTGATGATTTTTTTGAACATGACGGGACTATGACCAAGCGAGAGGTGCGCGCGCTAACAATTGCAAAGCTAATGCCGATGCGCGGTGCCTTGCTTTGGGATATTGGTGCGGGATGTGGATCTGTTGCAGTCGAATGGATGCGAGCTGCGCGTGATGCGCAAGCTATTGGCATTGAGCCGAGGGCGGACCGAAGATTGATGGCTAGCAAAAACGCACTTTCTCTTGGAACTCCACAGCTTCAACTAGTTGATGGATCAGCCCCACTGGCTTTGATTGAATTGCCTCCGCCAGATGCTGTATTTGTTGGTGGCGGATTAACCAATGAAGTTTTTGACTCTGCTTGGGCTGCGCTTAAACCCTTGGGTCGCTTTGTCGCTAATGCCGTGACACTCGAAAGTGAAAAGATTTTAATGGAATTGCTAGAAAAACACGGTGGTGAGTTGTCGCGCTTGGCGGTAAGTCGCGCTGAACCAGTCGGTCAATATCATGGATGGCGTTCTTTTATGTCAGTTACCCAATGGAGCATTGTAAAGCGATGAGGGGCATTCTTTATGGTGTGGGGCTTGGCCCTGGTGATCCAGATTTGATTACAATTAAAGCTAGCCGTCTAATTTCAGCAGCCCGAGTGATTGCTTATCCAAGTCTTTCTGGTGGAGAAAGCTTTGCCCGGTCTATTGCCGCTAATTTAATTACTTCGGGTGTTGAAGAGATAGTTATGGACGTTCCTATGAGCGTCGAGAGGGGTCCGGCCCAAGCCGCTTATGATGTTGGAGCTAAACAGATTGAGGCTGCTTTGTTGGGTGGTAAAAATGTAGTTTATCTATGTGAGGGCGACCCCTTTTTCTATGGTAGTTTTATGTATATTTATGCCCGCCTTGTAGAAAATTATCAGGTCGAAGTTGTGCCTGGGGTAACCTCAGTAACTGCATGTGCAGCGCGGGCTGGTAAACCACTGGCGGCACGAAATGAACGGCTGACAGTGCTGCCTGGTCCGTTATCTACTAATGAGTTGCGAGTGCGTATTGAAGGTGCTGAAAGTGTCGCCATAATGAAAGTTGGGCGTCATATGAATAAAATCCGCAGTGTCATTGCTGATCTTGGGCTTACCGCGCAAGCCATGTATATTGAGAGGGCCAGCTTGCCTGATGAGCTGGTTTGCAATCTTCAAAATGCTCCGGAAAAGGCACCTTACTTTTCAATGATTATAATTACGAAGGGGGCTGATCCATGGCTGTGACGCCTGCGATTATAGCATTGAATGCCTCAGGGATAGAGACAGCAAAAAAACTAGCTGTTGCCCTTGGAGCGAAGGTACACGGCCGAGAGGGTCGGGTACTGGAAGCGGATGTCTGGTTTGGGAATGCCTTGGACCATGTTAGGGATCTTTTTGCAGCGGGTGTGCCAATTGTAGGAGTTTGTGCAAGTGGAATTTTAATTCGGGCGGTGGCACCTTTGTTGAATGATAAAACAGCTGAGGCGCCTGTCGTGTCTATTTCTGACAATGGTGGCGTTGTCGTCCCACTTTTGGGTGGGCACCATGGCGCTAATCGTTTGGCACGCGACATAGCAAAGGCGCTTGGGGCAAAGGCAGCGGTTACTACTGCGGGCGATGTTTCGCTTGGGGTATCTTTGGATGAGCCACCAAACGGTTGGACTCTGGTGAATCGCGAGGATGCGAAGGAGGTGGTGTCAGTATTACTGGCTGGAGGCGGTGCTTTAATCTTAGGTGATGAACGGGCGGACTGGTTGAATGATTTACCTGAGGGGGAGTCAATTCAAATAACCTGTTCTACCTTAGCCCAAAATGATTTGGGGCCCAGGCATCTTCAGTTTTCGCCTCAGCGCATCACGGTTGGCGTGGGTTGTGCTCGGAATTGTCCACCCGAAGAACTAGTTGACCTAGTGCGTTCTGTTTTAAACGAAGCTGGGGTTTGCGACGCCGCAATACATTCTGTAAATACAATTAGTCTAAAGGCTGATGAGCCAGCAATTCTTGACTTAGCAAAAACTTTAAATTCACCATTACGGCTTTTTTCATCATCAGAGCTCGAGATGGAGACATCGCGGTTAGCTACGCCGTCAGAGGTAGTTTTTGCAGAAGTGGGATGCCACGGTGTAGCAGAGGCGGCTGCTTTGGCGCAAATTGGTGATCTGGGTGAGCTTTGGTTCAAGAAACGTAAGAGTGCGAATGCAACTGTGGCTCTTTGCCTACACCAAAAGCCTTTGACTGAGTTACGTGGCGCTGCCCGTGGAAAGCTATCTGTTGTTGGTATTGGCCCAGGTCAGGCTGCTTGGCGTACGCCTGAGGTATCGCGGCTTATTGCCGACGCAGAGGAGCTGGTTGGATACGGCCTCTATATTGATTTGCTAGGACCGCTGGCAGCCGGAAAAATTCGTTCAGATTTTCCCCTAGGTGGTGAGGAAGCTCGATGTCGTTATGCGTTGGAGCAGGCAGGAAAAGGTAAAAATGTGGCATTGGTTTGTTCAGGAGATGCCGGAATTTATGCTATGGGGGCCTTAGTTTTTGAGTTGTTAGATAGGAGCCCAGATCATTTGGGAGTTAGTGATGCAGCCCGTCGAATTGAGGTGATTTGTTCACCTGGTGTCTCTGCGTTGCAGGCAGCTGCAGCTCGGGGTGGAGCCCCGCTAGGTCATGATTTTTGCACAATATCTCTTTCAGACCTGCTTACTCCGCGCCAAGATATATTACGTCGTCTCCAAGCCGCGGCTGAGGGAGATTTTGTGATTGCCCTGTATAACCCGGTCTCCAAAACACGTCGTACATTAATGGCTGAGGCTCGTGATATTTTATTGAAATACCGATCCGTAGATACGCCAGTGATGTTGGCGAGTTCACTCGGCCGGCCGGAAGAGTCTGTTCGGTATCGCAGGTTGAAAGACCTGCAAGTTGATGAGGTCGATATGTTGACTGTGGTTTTAATTGGTTCGTCAAATTCAAAATTGACGCAGTTGGGTGAAGGGCTACGCATGTTTACACCACGCGGATACGCGCGGAAAATAGATGGTGATTTAGCTACTGTTGGAGATGAAAAAAAAGCATGAAAGTATTTTTCATAGGTGCAGGCCCAGGTGACCCCGAATTACTAACGCTGAAAGCAGCTCGTATTATTGGCCAGTGTTCAGTGTGTCTTTATGCTGGATCTTTAGTGCCTGTTGAGGTTGTTGACTGTGCACCTGAAAATGCGCGTGTAGTTGATACAGCACCACTAACTTTAAATGAAACGCATGCTGAGATTATGCAAGCGCATGCTAAAGGGCAGGACGTGGCCCGTGTGCATTCGGGAGACCCCTCGCTATATGGAGCGATTGCTGAGCAAATTCGTCTCCTGCGGGCCGATGGCATTGAATATGAAATAATCCCTGGTGTTCCAGCTTATGCCGCAGTCGCTGCAGCCCTGAAGCAGGAGTTAACTATTCCTGAAGTAGCACAATCTATAGTTCTGACTCGGATGTCCATGAAGTCAACTTCAATGCCAGCAGGTGAGACACTCCAAAACTTTGCGATCTCTGGTACGACACTAGCAATCCATCTTGCTATTAGAAACCTACGAGAAATTGAAAGAGTTTTGGTACCACATTACGGTGCCGATTGCCCGGTTGTCGTCGCATATCGGGCCAGCTGGCCCGACCAGATTATAATTAGGGGCACTTTAGGCGATATACGCAAAAAGGTGCGGGCTGCTAAAATTACTCGTACCGCTTTGATTTTATTAGGGCCTGCACTCAAAGAGCAACAAGATTTTGTGAATTCTGCTCTTTATGACCCTAATATGGAGCATGTTCTCAGAAATAGAAAAACCCCGTCAGTGAGCGATAATTAAAACATTTCGGAGTTACCTTGACGTTGTTTTAATTTATGACCAAATCTTGGCTCGGGGAGACATTAATGACAACATTTTTGCCAAAAGAAGTTGCAGAAGGTTTAGAATCTGCTCGGAAGTATAGACTCCGTAAAAAGAGTAGACTGCGTATTCGTGTGGGTTTGGAAACCCTGACAGTTTTAAAGTATTGGGGCGACGGCTTTTCTATCGACTTAGATGATGCACCCCAGTTGCGTGGATTGGTGGACTTGTATGATGGTGGTAAGCATCTGTATCAGTGTTTGATAGTTGCGTCGGAAGAGGATGCTGGGGAGATGAAGTACGAGTTTAAACGCAACACCCGAGCTGAAGACCAAGCTCCGCTAGATTTTGAGCAGGCTTCAGATGCTCCTGTAGCTCTGATTGGTCATAACTGAGTAACGCTTTAACCAGAGCAAAAAACTATTGTAGATCCTTAAATGCCGTCTGTATCTTTGCCACTGCTAATTCTATATTTGCGCGAGTTGTTCCGATGTTGAAGCGTAAGAATTGTTCACCGCCACTTCCAAAAGTTGGACCGTGATTGACAGCAATTTTGGCAGAATTTTCAACCCGAGCAGTAAAATCTTCTTTGGTCATTCCGGTTCTAGAAAAATCGACCCACGCCAAATAGGTAGCTTCAAGCTGCATTGATTTAAGTCCAGGGATAGCGTTGATGCCCGCATCAAACAATTTACGGTTACCGTCTAAATATTTAACGAGTGCGTCCAACCAGGCGGCGCCACCCTCCGAGTAGGCTGCGGTGGCCATGTGTAGACCAAATGCGTTGGGGGAAGAACCAAGTGCTGTCATTCTCTTTGCAAACCGGTCTCGAAGGCCTGGGCTTTCAATAATTACGTTGCCCACATGTCCACCTGCAATATTAAATGTTTTAGTGGTAGCAGTCATCATTATTAGCTGGTCTTTAATTCCCTCTATAAGTGCCATTGGGGTGTGTTTTATACCGAATGTTAGATCATGATGGATCTCGTCGCTAACTAAGATTAGATCATGTCGACGCACAAAAGCAGCCAGTCGTTCCAGTTCGGCGCGGGTCCAAACGCGACCACCAGGGTTATGTGGTGAACAAAGCACTACCATCCTAGCATTTGTAGGAATTATCGCATCATAAGTGTCAAAGTCCATTTCGTAACGACCATCATTGTTAACTAATTCCATTTCCACGACTTGCCTATTATTTGCGATAATCACTTTGGCAAAGGAATGGTAAACAGGTGTAAATAAGATCACACCGTCGCCAGGATCTGTGAAGGTGTCGATACACATCGCAGTACCGTTAACCAATCCATGAGTGGTGAAAATAGTTGAACGAGGCACATCCCAACCATGGCGATGCTTCATCCACCATTGAATGGAGTTTAAGTAGTCATTTTGATCTCCAAAGTAGCCATAAACCCCATGTGCCAGCATATTGGATAAAGCATCTTGAACAACTTGAGGTGGTCGAAAATCCATATCGGCAATCCACATCGGAATACCGTCATTTGCCGAAACCCCGTATCGGGTTTCCATGGAATCCCACTTTTCAGAATGGGTACTGCGTCGATCTATGCTCTCATCAAAGTCCATAATTTTTCCATAAATTTATGTGAAACTTAAATAACTTTTGACTGTACTTAAGCTGATAGTCACTCTTTGTCTGTAGACCTAAAGGTAATTTTTTAACAAATTTTCAGATTAGCTTGTTGTATGAGGGACCTTGAAAAAAAAGTGCTATCAAGGAATTGCGATTGGGTCGTGCATTGAATAATAACTTAATATGACTTTACGCACTATACTGATCCATCCTGACCCTCGTTTAAAAAAGAAAGCTGCCTCGTTAAGTCAGGTTACTTCTGAAATTAAGCGTTTGGCTGACGATATGCTGGAAACAATGTACGCTGCTCCGGGTATTGGGCTCGCTGCGCCGCAGATAGGGGTAATGAGTCGATTGTTTGTAATGGATTGTGTCAAGGAAGAGGGGGCGACACCGCGCCCAATGGTTCTGTTAAACCCTGAAACTGTATGGAGCTCAGAAGATACCAATACTTATGAGGAGGGATGTCTTTCCATCCCTGAACAGTATGGTGATGTAGAGCGTCCAACGACTGTAGAAATGCGATGGCTGGGACTGGATGGTGAATTTCATCAACAACGTTTTCAGGGACTATGGGCCACCTGTGCGCAACATGAATTAGATCATTTGAACGGCAAACTGTTTATTGATTATCTGAAACCATTGCGTCGACAGTTGATTACACGAAAAATGCAAAAACTAAAAAGAGAACAGGCGCGCTCATGACCCGTAAAATCGTGCCGTGGCCGCATCCATGCCTAAAGATTAGGGCTAAACATGTCACTAAAGTTACTTCTAAAATTCTACAATTATGGAGTGATATGATTACTATTATGGAGGAGATGCCAGGTGTTGGCTTAGCAGCGCCGCAGCTGGGCATAGGCCTAAGTTTGGCTGTTGTGGATGCCTCCTTAGAACGTGGTCAAGTAATTCGTATGGCTAACCCCGAAGTCTTGCATGCATCTCAAAAAATTGAAGTTGGCGAGGAGGCGAGCCCCAACTTGGCATACGTGTCTTCAGAAATTAAACGCCCCCGTGGTATTACTGTCCGTTATTTAAATGAGTTTGGTGTAATTCAAGAGAGAGATTTGGTTGGACTTTGGGCGCGTTCGACATTGCACCAGATTGATCATCTTAATGGACGCATGTATTTTGATAATTTATCCAAGCTAAAAAGGGGAATGCTTATTAAAAAAGCAGAAAAGTTATGCGCATAGTTTTTATGGGCACTCCAGAATTTTCTGTGCCTGCGTTGGAAGCTTTGGCGGCTTCTGGACATGACATAACAGCGGTTTATAGTCAGCCTCCACGAAAGGGAGGGCGCGGACAAAAGTTGCGCCCGTCGCCGGTACACCAGTTAGCTGATAAGCTTGGGTGGCCGGTCTTCACCCCCATTAATTTTAAAAATTTGACAGATATTGAAACCTTCGCAGCTCATAGCGCAGATGTTGCAGTGGTGGTTGCCTATGGCCTGTTACTACCCCAGGCGCTACTCAGGTTGCCAGTGTATGGGTGTTTAAATATTCATGCCAGCCTTTTACCAAGGTGGCGTGGCGCGGCGCCAATCAATCGTGCAATTATGGCTGGTGATAGTCGAACCGGTGTCTGCATTATGGATATGGATGCGGGGTTAGATACCGGTCCTATACGGCATTGCAGAGATTTAGATATTGGTGTTACTGAGACATTTGCTCAATTACATGATCGGTTAGCAGTGTTGGGGGCGAAAGCAATCGTTGATGTTTTGGAAGATTTAAGTGGTTACCCTGCCGTCAAACAGGACAATAATGGGACTTGCTACGCGAAAAAAATTGATAAATCCGAAGCTCGGATAGACTGGAGTAAGCCTAATTCTGAGGTTGATCGTCAAATTCGGGGCTTGTCCCCATTTCCAGGTGCATGGTGTATGATGAGCGATCGGAGGTTGAAGATACTTTCCTCAATTCCTAGTGACGGTTCTGGTGTTCCAGGGGAAGTTCTTGGGGGAACTGAAATCGCTTGTGGAAGTGGATCTATCACAGTCCTTGAGATGCAAATTTCAGGAAGAAAGGCACAGAGTGCCAGTGTTTTTTTGCAAGGTAATAATATCTCCCAGCGCCTGGAATGACTAGATCACTTTAAAATTTATACGGGGCCATTCCAGCGCGCGCAAGTTCATCTGCTAGCTCATTCTCTGGATGGCCGGCGTGACCTTTTACCCACTCCCATATTACATCGTGTTGGCGCTGTACTGAATCAAGTTTTTTCCAAAGATCTTCGTTCTTAACTGGCTTTTTAGCTGCAGTTAACCAGCCATTTTTTTTCCATCCAGATATCCATTTAGTTACTCCATCTTTGACGTAAACGCTGTCTGTCACAATAGTAATTTTGGAGTGTTGGGTTAGCGCATCTAGTGCTGAAATAGCAGCCATCAATTCCATGCGATTATTTGTTGTGTCAGCGGCCCCACCATTTAATTCACGTTGTTTTGTTATTTTTAAGCCTGATTTAGCTTGCAAAACTACACCCCAACCGCCTGGTCCTGGATTTCCGCTACAAGCGCCATCGGTATAAGCAATCAGACTATGCATATGCTTTTATCATCACGAATGGCTCCACTTCACCAGCTAGGCCCATCTCTTTGCCCTCTTTCTTGTAGTCCAGCGTGAAGCCTGCCGTTACCAGAATTTCCGTCAATTCCTCAACTGAATAATACGTATAAAATCTTCCAAGAGCATCACGCTTCTCACCAGTACCAACTTTCATTCCAAGGTGAAAAATACCTCCCTGGAACAAAGCGTCATGGCAAGATTTAATATGGGTTATAAAATCAGAACGTTTAGCATGTAAAAGAGAAAAATTTGCATAGATACCGTCATAAGTTGGATGATTAGGTAGATCATGAAACGTTGCTTTCCAAGTAGTCACTTTTAAATATTTTTTGGTTGCATCTACCATTTCCTGGCTGCCATCAATCGCATCTACTTTGAGGCCGCATTGGGCCATTTCTGCTGCTGCGCCACCAGGGCCACAACCTAAATCTAGTACCCTTCCACCACTAGGGATAGCTTGAATGAAAGCCAAAAGGGATTTACTGGGTGGCGCCTCAGTAAGTTTAATATAATCATTAATTTTTTCATCATAAACGGCGAGAGTTTGATTATCTGTCATAATTTTCTTATATACTCATTTAGAAAAATTCATAACTATACAGGTTTTAGAGGTGTTCTATCATCTAGCTGCTCTAAATTTTATTATCCAACTTCTCGCAGAATACGTGGGATCTTAAAATCTACATTTTCTTTTGCAGTCTCGACATATTCAACGTTAACATCATAATGATTTGAAAAAGCTTCAACCACCTCCTGTATTAAAATATCTGGAGCAGAGGCTCCAGCTGTAATACCAATACTCTTAATACTTTTTAAGGCTCGCCAATCAATGTCTTTTGCTCGTTGAACTAGCTGAGAATATTTACAACCTGCTCTTGAGGCAACCTCCACAAGTCTTTTTGAGTTGGATGAATTTGGGGCCCCTACCACCAGTAATGCGTCTGAGAGCGGCGCAATTGCTTTTACCGCTTCCTGCCTGTTCGTCGTAGCATAGCAAATATCTTCCTTGTGAGGTCCCACAATTTCTGGAAAACGGACCTTCAATGCTGCAACAATTTCACTGGTGTCATCCACTGAAAGAGTGGTTTGAGTTATGTAGGCCAATTGCATTGGATCTCGTACTTCTACCTGAATCACGTCCGCTTCTGTTTCTACTAGGAGGACCTCGCCGTCAGGTAATTGCCCCATGGTTCCAATAGTTTCTGGATGTCCGGCATGACCAATCATAATCATTTGTAAGCCATTCTGATTGTGACGGTCAGCTTCGATATGGACTTTACTTACTAATGGACAAGTTGCGTCTACGAACACCATGTTTCGAGCTTGTGCAGCGCTAGGGACTGATTTTGGTACACCATGTGCCGAAAATATGACGGGGCGATCATCGGGGCATTGATCTAGTTCCTTGACAAAAATAGCGCCTTTATCACGCAGACTATCTACCACAAATTTATTATGAACAATCTCGTGACGGACGTATACTGGGGCCCCCCATTTTTGCAGTGCCATCTCAACAATCTTTATTGCTCGATCCACGCCTGCGCAAAAACCCCGAGGTGCCGCCAGGTAAAGTTGTAGTGCAGGCTTATTCATAGTTGGCATCCTTTGACGTATTGTCTAAAGTCGTTAGGTCCGACCGTCTAGCCTGCTTTTGGTTCAAGTATATTCCAATACATTTTTTCAATCTATTGAATTTTTCTGTTTGAAGGGCGGCGAATTCTATCACGTAATTCTTTCAATTCGATAAAGTTATCGCATTGTCGCCTTAGTTCATCTGCAATCATAGATGGTTGGCATTGGTTTGTGGATACCACAGACACCCTGACTCCTTGTCGCTGAAGCGATTCAACCATTGGTCTAAAATCGCCGTCTCCTGAAAATAATACAATGTGGTCAACATGAGGCGCTAGCTCAATTGCATCAACGGTTAGCTCTATATCCATATTACCTTTAATTTTGGGGTTGCCTTGGCTATCAGTGAATTCTTTTGCGGACTTAGTGACCAAAGTGAAGCCGTTGTAAGTCAACCAATCCACTAGCGGCTTAATCAAGGAATTTTCGTCATTTTCCATCAATGCTGTGTAATAATAGGCTCTCAACAACTTGCCATGATTTAAAAACTCTTCACGAAGAAGTTTGAAATCAATTTCAAAATCTAATGATTTTGCAGCAGCATGCAGATTTGCCCCGTCAATAAATAGCGCCAAACGTTCATCCTGGTAGAACATACTTCAAACCTTTATATGTACATTTTTGTTTTAAAGTTTTAATAAGTGAGGAGTCTAATTTAAAATAAATTGGTTATGTGCGAAGTAATTTGTAATATAAATACTGTAAATGGCTGAGATGCAAAACACTAAAAGTGAGCTGTCGAAAGTACTAATTGCTCTTGGTGGAAATTTAACCTCCGAATTAGGGCCTCCCCTTACAACTTTAAAATTTGCGCTTGCGATGATCCGAATGCGGACAGGCAGATTATTATCCGCTAGCAGGTTTTTTAAAACACCATGTTTTCCTGTTGGGCATGGTCCTGATTACATCAATGCTGTGGCTATGTTTGATTTTGGAGGACATCCAAAGAATCTTTTAGATATTTTGCACGAAATTGAAACTATTTTTGGCCGAAGGCGTGATAGCCGCTGGGGCGGTCGTGTGTTAGATTTAGATTTGCTAGCGTGTGGAAATCAAATTTATCCAAGTTTAAAAAAATATACGAAATGGCGTGACCTGCCGATGTCAGATCAGCTTAAACAGGCCCCTAATGAAATGATCTTGCCACATCCTCGAATTCAGGACAGAAGCTTTGTCTTGGCGCCGCTAATTGATATTGTTCCGAAATGGCGTCACCCGATATCTGGTCTAACAGTCATTGAAATGTATGCTGATTTGCCCGAGTACTATCGTCAAGACATATCCCCTGTTGTGTAACAGTAAATCCATTTTTGACTATTGCTTTTTTGTGGGTTCGCTCATACATAGCTAACTTGATTTATTGTGTGGGAGATTGATATGGCGCGTATTACAGTTGAAGACTGTGTAGACAAAGTTTCAAATCGATTTGATTTAGTGATGTTAGCGGCTCATAGAGCGCGCGAAATCTCGAGTGGATCACCCGTAACTGTAGAGAGAGATAACGATAAAAACCCTGTGGTTTCCCTTCGTGAAATAGCAGATGAAACACAAATGGTTGAAGACCTGAGAGAGCGCTTGATCGAAAGTAATCAGACTCAAATTGAGGTTGATGAACCTGAAGAAGACTCTATGGCTCTTTTAATGGGTGGTGAGCCTGACAAGCCGGCTGACGACGAACTCAATGATGAGAAACTTCTACGTGCCCTAATGGAAGCCCAGGGCAAACCCTAAGGTAATGGGTTAATGATCACTGCTGATGATCTAATCGGTCAGATTCGTGCTTATAACCCGTCAACCAATGCTAAATCTATACGTGAGGCATACTATTTTTGCCGTGATATGCATGAAGGGCAACTGCGTCGCTCGGGAGAATTATATTATACCCACCCGGTTGAGGTTGCTAGTCTATTAGCAGGTCAATACCTGGACGATGCCTCAATAATTACGGCCCTTTTACATGACACCATTGAAGACACCAAGGCTAGCTTTGGTGATATCGAGCGGCTTTTTAATCGTGAAATAGCAGAACTAGTTGATGGAGTTACCAAACTCACAAATCTCCAACTTTCTTCTACAGTTACAAAACAGGCTGAGAATTTTCGAAAACTAATTATGGCAACGTCGAAAGACGTTAGAGTAACTTTGGTAAAGCTTGCTGATAGATTGCACAATATGCGTACCATTCGTGCCATGACACCCACTAAACAAGAACAAAAAGCTCGAGAGACCATGGATATATATGCGCCGTTAGCTGGCCGTATGGGTATGCATTGGCTTCGTGAAGAGCTGGAAGATTTATCGTTTCAAGTTTTAAACCCTGAAGGACGTCAGTCAATTATCAGAAGGTTCATAAAACTCCAAAATGAAACAGATGATGTGGTGGAAAAAATTAATGCTGATCTTCTACATGAGATGGCTAAAGCTAATATTGCAGTAGAGGTTTATGGCAGAGCAAAAAAGCCTTATTCGATTTGGAGGAAAATGCAGACCAAACAGCTGTCTTTTTCACGTTTGTCTGACATTTATGGTTTTCGGGTTATTGTTGAAAATGAAACAGATTGCTATCGTGCGTTGGGCCTCATTCATCAAAGATGGCACTCTGTTCCTGGGCGATTTAAGGATTACATAAGTCAGCCCAAGTCAAATGGATATCGTAGTATTCACACGACAGTTTCTGGGCGTAATGCACGACGGGTAGAGGTACAAATTCGGACGAAAGCGATGCATCAGGTTGCTGAAAAGGGAGCCGCTGCAACTTGGTCTTATAGAGACGGTGAGCGGGTAAAAAATCCGTTTGCTCTTGATCCGTCGGATTGGATAGCCTCCTTAACTGAACGTTTTAGTTCCGAGGGTGATCACGGAGAATTTTTAGAAGCAGTGAAACTAGAGTTGTACACGGATCAGGTATTTTGTTTCACTCCGAAAGGAGAAGTGATTAAGTTACCGCGTGGGGCAACACCTATCGATTTTGCTTATGCAATTCATACTAGAATTGGATCTGCATGCGTTTCCGCAAAAGTTGATGGAATACGCGTTCCGCTTTGGACTCGCTTACGTAATGGTCAATCTGTTCAGATTGTTACGGCAGAAGGACAAACACCGCCAGCAAACTGGATTGATATAGCTGCTACAGGTCGAGCTAAAACGGCTATCAGGCGAAGCCTGAGGGAGGCTGATCGAGAAAAATTTATTAACTTAGGGCGTGAATTTGCTCGGGTAGCCTTTGAAAATGTCAATAAAAAGGCTACAGACCGGGCCTTAAGTACAGCGGCAAAGCACTTTGGCCTCCCTAGCGCTGAAGAACTTCTAGCGCGACTTGGAAGTGCAGAAATTGCTGCTCGAGAGGTGGTTTCTGAACTTTACCCTGATCTCAAAATACATGGTGTAAATGAGGTAGACTCAGCGCGTTCAGTTATTGGTCTGGGGTCTGATCAGAAATTTGACCATGCTGATTGCTGTCATCCGTTGCCGGGCGAACGGATTGTCGGGATTACATTTCGTGGCCAAGGTGTCGTTGTTCACACCATCGATTGTAATAATCTCCAGCATTATGAGAAACAAATGGATCGTTGGTTGGATTTACATTGGCGAGATGGCCAGCATGCTGCAACTCATCTAGTGCGCATTCAAATTACAATACTTAATGGAGCTGGCGTGATGGGGCGAATTTGCACTTTGATTGGTGATCAAAGTGCAAACATTGCAGATATGCATTTTGTCGACCGCAAACCAGACTATTTTAAATTAATAATAGATTTAGAATTGCGTGACGTTTCGCAATTGCACATGGTACTAACTGCGTTAGAAGCAGAAAATGATGTGGCGGAGGTTTGTCGACATCGTGATCCAGATTTGGGCATAGACATTGCTTCTTTCAACGATGAGTAGGACAAGATTTGGTTTTTAGGCGCCGCGATAGACGTGGGGTAGGGAGAGCTGTTTGGGAAGGTTTCTATCCAAAGGGTGGGTGGAGCCGTGCCTACTTATACGTTAAACATCGTGTAACGCGCCTGCCAGGCACTCCGGAGGAGATTGCACGTGGCATAGCTGTTGGAGTTTTTGTAGCAGTTAGCCCATTTTATGGTCTTCATTTTGTTTTAGCAGCCCTCTTGGCGTTATTTCTCAGGGCGAACATTCTCGCATCCCTATTGGGCACATTTTTTGGTAACCCCTTAACTTATATCCCAATTGGAGTTGCATCTTTGAGCGTTGGTAATGTTATGTTGGGTGTAAGATCAGAAAATAACTTACAAGACGGGTTTGGTGTTATGTTTGCCCAGGCGATGCGAGAGTTATGGTACAACTTTAAATCTTTATTCACTTCTAATATCGGCGATTGGACTTATTTAGCTGAATTTTGGGGCACGATTTTTTTTCCATGGCTTGTGGGTGGAGTACCATTAGGTTTGGGCGCTGGAATTTTGACTTATTATCTATCTGTTCCCACAATTAGGGCCTATAAAAACAGACGGAAAGGTCGTCTGGCGGCTAAGCTAATAGAGCTTCGGCAAAAAACAAAGCTTAAATAAGCTAAAAATTTGAGTATTAACTGATTAAAAAAGAGAGAATATAATGATGAATCGCCAACGTCTTGGTGTTAATATTGACCATGTCGCAACTATACGAAATGCGCGAGGGGGTATGTATCCAGATCCTGTCCGTGCGGCATTGATGGCTCAAATTGCTGGTGCTGATGGTATAACTGCGCACTTACGTGAGGATCGACGTCACATTCGGGACGAAGATATTGAAGCTTTAGTCGCGGCACTTACAATACCACTTAACTTTGAAATGGCCTCCACCTCAGAGATGCAAGAAATTGCACTTAGGTTTCGCCCACATGCAATATGCATAGTACCGGAAAAACGAGAAGAACGAACAACAGAAGGTGGATTAGAAGTAGCTAATGACAAGAACCGATTGTCTGATTTCATTAAGCCATTATTAGATGTGGGCTGCCGTGTATCGCTTTTTGTAGAGCCTGATGAGCTTCAACTTGAAGCGAGTGCTGAAATAGGGGCCACTGTAGTGGAGCTGCATACGGGCGCTTATTGCGATTACCATGCAGAAGGCAGTAATAGGTCTGCGCTAGATGAATTAGCCCGAATTTCCCGCTGTTCTGTTTTTGCTAACAACCTAGGACTTGAGGTGCATGCTGGGCATGGACTAACTTTTGAAAATGTTTCATCGATAGCGTCAATTCCACAAGTTATGGAGTTAAATATTGGCCATTTTTTAATTGGCGAGTCGGTTTTTACAGGCTTGGACAATGCTATAAGTAAAATGCGTGGGCTAATGGTAGAAGCGCGCCTATGATTTTGGGTATTGGCAGTGATTTAGCAAATATTGAGCGGATCCAAGGCACCTTGGATCGTTTTGGCACGCGTTTCAAAAATAGAGTATTTACTGAGGTAGAGCAGAAAAAAGCTGGGTCCCGGAAAGATATAGCGGGTACCTATGCCAAGCGATGGGCAGCTAAAGAGGCTTGTTCAAAGGCGCTGGGTACAGGGCTTGCAATGGGTATTAGTTGGAAAGATATGAGTGTCACCAATATGAAAAGTGGGCAACCGCTGATGAAGGTTACTGGTTGGGCAAAAGAAAGATTGGCTCAGATGACCCCTAAAGGCCATGTTGCTGTTATCCACTGCACCCTCACTGATGACCACCCCTGGGCACAGGCTTTTATCGTTATTGAAGCGCTACCGAGTGCACATAGTGCCGATTCATCTCCAACTTGACTCTGCGTAATAACGACATCACATAGCCGATAGCGGGTTCTGAGGATAGTATGGCCAAAACTGATGATAAGTCTTTCGCTGCGAGCGTTTTCGAAACAATTAAAACTGTGGCTTACGCTCTTTTAATTGCTGGTTTATTTCGTACTTTATTTTTTCAACCCTTTTGGATTCCATCAGGGTCAATGAAGGATACTCTTCTTATTGGGGATTTTTTATTTGTTAATAAGATGGCCTATGGATATTCTTATGCTTCGTGCCCAAAAGTTCAGATCTCTCAATTTGGAATAAATTTGGATGCTGACGACTTCTGTGGTTTTTTAAAGGGCCGGTCCGATCGCATTTTTGGGGGCAAACCCGAACGTGGGGATGTCGTTGTTTTTAGGCACCCAGTTTCTGGTACTGACTATATAAAACGGGTAATTGGCCTACCTGGTGATACAGTTCAAATGAAAGCTAGCAGATTATTTATAAATGGTGTGATGACAAAAACAAATATGACAGAAGATTTTATTGAGGTTTATGAGCGTCAGGGTTCTCAGGGAAATCGACCAATCTGTTCTAATGGGGTTGTTGGATTAGGTGGTAGCTGCATTAAAAAAAGATATATCGAGACCCTTCCTAATGGAGTTTCTTATGGCATTTTGGATACGGTGGACCAGGATGATTTGAAATTAGGTGGGCGGCTAAATTTGGATTCAACCAAGGTTTATTCAGTACCCAAGGGCCATTTTTTCTTTATGGGTGACAACCGAGATAATTCTTCCGATAGCCGGGTCCCTCAATCTTTGGGAGGGGTAGGTTTTGTGCCTATGGAGGATATTGTGGGTAGAGCAGATCGCATACTCTTTTCGTCAGCTGGCCAATCGATGCTGGCCTTTTGGACCTGGCGTAGTAATCGTTATTTTAAGGCTGTGAATTAAATGTTTACTGTATGCAGCTCTATTTATGATTAAGTTATCTAATGACCTGAGACAGTTTTGTGCTGATATCGGCTACAATTTTAAAGACCCCAGTTTATTAATCACGGCGCTAACTCATTCTAGTGTATCTTCATCAACCCGCTCGGATAATGAGCGGTTAGAGTTTCTGGGGGATCGAGTATTGGGCCTCGTTATGGCCCAAGCTTTGCTTGATGCTGATAACGAGGCAAGTGAGGGTCAGTTGGCTCCACGTTTTAATGCATTGGTGCGAAAAGAAACCTGCGCTGATGTTGGTCGTGCCATTAAAATTGGAGAAAAACTTAAATTAGGACGTTCTGAGATGATTAGTGGTGGTCGCAGAAAAGAAGCGTTGCTTGGTGATGCAATGGAAGCTTTAATTGCAGCTGTTTACTGTGATGGAGGTTTTTTAAAGGCCCAAGATCTTATTCTCAAACTTTGGGGTTCCAGAGTTTCATCAGTAAAAGGTGATGCGAGGGATCCCAAAACTACCCTCCAGGAATTGGTACAAGCGCGAAAAGGCTCACCTCCTAAATATGTTGAAATTTCCCGTTCTGGACCTGATCACGCACCAGTTTTTCTGATAGAAGTGCAACTTCATTCTGGTGAGGTGGCACAAGCTGAGGCTGGATCTAAAAGGCAAGCTGAACAAGCCGCTGCACAAAAAATGCTGGAGAATTTAGAAAAATGAGTACTCGTGCTGGATTTGTTGCCCTGATTGGTGAGCCTAATGTAGGAAAATCAACTTTGCTTAATTGGATGGTTGGTGCAAAAGTTTCTATTGTTACGCATAAAGTACAAACTACTCGCGCCCGTATTCGTGGAGTAGCGCTCGAAGGAGAAGCGCAAATTGTATTTGTAGATACACCTGGCATTTTTCGTCCTAAACGACGCTTGGACCGTGCTATGGTTAAGTCAGCTTGGGGTGGGGCTGCAGATGCTGATCTTACCGTACTGCTCATAGAAGCGCATCGTGGAAAGACAGAAGGTGTGGACGCGATTATGGAAGCGTTGAAAGATTTACCTGAGACTAAAGCTATTGCGCTAGCTATTAATAAAATTGACAAAGTGCATGCTGAAGAACTCCTAGCACTAACAAAAACAATGAATGAAGCTTTTCGGTTTGTTGAAACTTTCTTGATATCTGCTGAGAAGGGTCACGGATGTGGCGCACTTAAAAGCTGGCTTGCCGGAATATTACCAGAGGGCCCGTGGCTGTATCCCGAGGATCAAATCGCAGATTTACCTTTGCGCATGTTAGCTGCAGAAACCACACGTGAAAAATTGACACTGCGGCTCCACCAAGAGTTACCTTATCAGTTAACCGTTGAGACTGAGGCGTGGGAAGAGCGTAAAGACGGATCTTGCAGGATTGATCAGTTGATTTATGTAATGCGAGATGGCCATAAGGGGATTGTTTTGGGCAAGGGAGGAGAGGCCATCAAAGCTGTTTCCACCCAAGCCCGTGCTGAGCTAGAAGTATTCTTAGGCCGCAGGGTGCACCTGTTTTTAAAAGTAAAAGTACGGCCTAACTGGCTGGAGGAAAAAGAACGTTATATGGAAATGGGCCTAGATTTCCGCGATGGGAATACATGATCCGCCTTGCCAGTGATGTCTGGGTGTCCGCTTATCTAACTCGTTTACGATTATCTGATATTCCTGCATTTGTTGTCGCGCACGGAGACGGCACGGCAGGAGCTATCCTAATAAAATTAAACACCCTAAATGGAAAGGGGTCTGTGTTCCATCGCTCGTTTGATTTGAGTACAGGGAAGCGTAACTGGATTGAGCTTCTAAGGGGTGAGGAACTTGAACTTGATGCAACTATTGTCCGGCAACGTAGCGTTGACCCTGATTTATGGGTTATAGAGGTGGAAGACCGAGAGGGCCGGCATTTGCTCGAAGAGCCAGGCTTGAGCGAGTAAGTGGTCTCTGGCTAAAGTACTGTTGTGCGATTTTTTTTATTAGGATCTATCGAACTTTTGGCAAGGTTGCTCTGCAAGATTGGAGATTAGACAGTGGTAGAATGGCGTGACGAGGGAATTTTGCTGGCAGTGAGCAAGCATGCTGAAAATGCAGCAATCGTCGAAATTTTTACTCAAAGCCACGGCCGTCACTCTGGAGTGGTCCGCGGTGGCGCCGGACGCAGACAGGCCTCAACGCTGCAAGTGGGATCACAGGTGGAAGTAGTGTGGAGAGCTCGACTTGAAGAGCACATAGGCTCTTTTAAGGTTGAGCCATTGCGTAGTCGTGCTGCACAGGTAATGGGGGATCCATTAACGCTGTCGGGGCTCACTTCAGCCATTGGTTTGCTAAGCTTTTCACTCCCCGAGCGGGAAGCTAATGCATCTCTTTATCAAAGTTCGGTAAATCTGCTCGATCTTATGTGCACTACAGAGTCTTGGCCACTTGCTTATTTGCAGTGGGAGCTTAGGCTATTGGAAATGTTGGGCTTTGGCCTGGACCTTAATAGTTGTGCCGTATCGGGTGCAACCGAAAACTTGCTGTATGTTTCGCCCAAGTCTGGTCGCGCAGTGGCTGCACAACATACAGGACGCTGGAAGAGCCAGCTTCTCCCGTTGGTGCCTTGCATGATTGAAGGCAGCGAAGCTGGCAATCTTGAGATTGCAGAGGGATTAAAGACTACTGGGTATTTTTTTGAAAAATGGTTAGCACCCTCTTTGGGCAATCGCCCTTTGCCTCTGGCTCGACAGCGGTTGGTAGAGCGTTTGGGTGCAAGATCTACGGCTTAAGAGCAATCAAAGCCAAGCACTGTATCAAAACGATATATATTTTTGTCACCAATGCCGAAAGTAGAGATGAATATAAAAATTGGGATTATTCCGGATACGGTGAAGAGAATTACAGCAGCAAGTAATAACTTATGTTTGCGTTACTCAAAAAAATATTAACTAGTTTCAAGTTAGCCTAGCATTCGTCTGGCGATTACTTGAGCCTGGATTTCGGCGGCACCCTCAAAAATATTAAGAATTCTAGCGTCGCATAGTATCCGACTGATTTTATATTCTAGTGCAAAACCATTTCCGCCATGAATTTGTAAAGCGTTGTCCGCCGCCGCCCAGGCGGCTCTCGCTCCCAAAAGCTTAGCCATGCCAGCCTCAATGTCACATCGTCGGCCCTGATCTTTTTCATTTGCACTAAAGTAAGTGAGCTGTCTTGCTATCATTAATTCGACTGCAATCATGGCTAACTTGTTGGCCACTCGAGGGAAATGAATTAACGACTTTCCAAATTGTTTCCGGTCCAACGCATATTGGTAACTAAGATCTAACGCTGATTGGGCTACTCCAACAGCACGCGCTGCAGTTTGTATGCGGGCACTCTCAAATGTTTCCATGAGTTGCTTAAAACCACGACCAGTTTCCCCGCCTAAAAGGTTTTCATCTTTTATGGCAAAGTTATCGAAAGCTAATTCATGCTCTTTCATGCCCCGATAACCTAGAACTTCGATTTCCCCGCCGGTCATACCTTCACTTGGAAATGGAACATCATTTGTCCCTGGTATTTTTTCCGCCAAAAACATTGATAGACCTTTGTAATCTGAAGTGTCGGGATCAGTACGGGCCAGCAATGTCATAACGTGAGTGCGGGTAGCATGGGTAATCCATGTTTTATTGCCAGTGACCTTCCATTCTCCACCAACACGCGTAGCTCTAGTACGGAGTGCACCAAGATCAGAACCGGTGTTGGGCTCAGTAAAAACGGCAGTTGGAAGTTTTTCCGCACTAGCCAACGCCGGTAGCCATTTTTGTTTTTGTGCTTCTGTTCCACCAGCTAAGATAAGCTCTGCTGCAATTTCAGACCGAGTGCCTAAAGATCCAACACCAATATAACCGCGTGCTAACTCCTCGCTGACTACACACATTGAGACCTTTGACATTCCTAGGCCACCGTACTCCTCCGGGATTGTTAACCCAAAGACACCCATTTCAGCTAACTCATCAATGACTTCCATTGGTATCAATTCATCTTTAAGATGCCACTCATGGGCGAACGGCTCTATTTTATCTATTGCGTAACGCCGGAATTGTTCTCTAATCATTTCCAGCTCTTCATCTAACCCTGATATCCCAAAAACAGTGTCTGCCGAGTGTTTTTGCATCAGTTTGATTAGGTCTAACCGGGCCGCTTGTGTATTCCCTGCTTGAATAAGTTGCACGGCCTCTGGTTTAGAGAGTACGCTCTGCTCGCCTACGCTTAAACCAATATCTTGTAATCTCACAATCTCGCCCTGGTTCATCGGAATGCCACCAGCAAGCTGGCTTAGGTATTCTCCAAATGCGATTTGATGAATAAGTTGCTCAACCTCGCCAAACTTACCCTCTTTATCAAGCTGTTCTGCCCATTTTTGCATCTGTCGCAGGCTTTCGATGTATGTAGCTACCCAGGCAAAACCGTGCGTTGCAGTTTGATGTTTTTCAATCAGGTCGTTAGAAATTCTTCCATTTTCACTAACTTTCACACGAAGCTTTTCTTTTGCACTGGCACATAATGCTTCAGCAGCGGATAACGCTTCCTTTGTTATAGTTAATAGATCTTGCAATATTACTTTCTGGGCCATGACTTAATCCTATTTGTTATAGGCCTAAGTTGCCTACGATCTTATAATTGGTGTAAGGGCTTTACTTTAACTGCACAACTTTCATTCAAAAGAAATTGCTTTTTTGAAGTATTATGTCGCAGGTAAATTGACGTAATATGTAAGGTCTGCTTATTATATATTAATCAAATGATTAAAATTTCTAGCCCATTCTCATTAGATTTTTTCTATTTTAGAGCGATTGCCCGTATATCGTCGTCAATATGTGGCATATACTTTTTGAAGTTTTCGACAAACATTGCAACTAACTTTGTTGATTGCTTGTCATAGGCTTCTTTGTCTTCCCAAGTGCGGCGTGGGTCCAAAAGAAGATCAGCAACACCTGGAACAGTTACAGGAACGTTGAATCCAAAGTTTTCATCAGAACGGAAATCTCCATTTGAAAGAGTTCCATCCAGAGCTGCGCGTAACAGGGTCCGCGTGGCACTAATTGGCATGCGGCTACCTTGACCATAAGCTCCGCCTGTCCAGCCAGTATTGACTAACCAGCAAGTGGCGCCGTGTTTTGCAATTTTGTTACGTAGTAGGTCACCGTAAACCTCCGGCCTGCGTGGCATAAATGGAGCGCCAAAGCATGTTGAAAAAGTTGGTTGTGGTTCAGTAATACCACGTTCCGTACCCGCAACCTTGGCTGTAAATCCTGAAAGGAAGTGATACATTGCCTGCGCAGGTGTCAATTGTGCTATTGGTGGTAAAACACCAAAACTGTCACAGGTTAGCATAATAATATTTTTTGGATGACCGCCCATCGCGTTAGAAGATGCATTAGAGATGTATTCCAATGGATAAGCGCACCTCATATTGGCAGTAAGGCTGTCATCATCGAAGTCTAGTTTTTTAGTGTCAGGATCATAGACCATGTTCTCTATGATTGTTGAAAATTTAGAAGTAGTTGCAAAGATCTCTGGTTCTGCGTCAGCGCTTAAATTAATTGTTTTTGCGTAGCACCCACCCTCAAAATTGAACGTTCCACGATCTGACCAGCCATGTTCGTCATCGCCAATTAATATACGAGATGGATCTGCTGATAAGGTGGTCTTTCCTGTGCCAGAGAGACCAAAAAATATGGCGGTGTCAATTGGGTTCCCTGGTGAATGGTTGGCCGAGCAATGCATTGGCATTACGCCTTTTTCTGGTAGTAAATAATTTAAAAGAGAAAATACAGATTTTTTATTTTCACCTGCGTACTCTGTTCCACCAATTAAAATAATTTTGCGTTCAAAGTTCAACGCTATTACAGTTTCTGAGTTACAATTATGGCGTATTGGATCAGCCAAAAAGGTAGGGCAATTGAGTATTGTCCAATCTGCTGTGAAGTCTTTGACTTCGTCATCATCTGGGCGCCGGAGAAGATGCCGAATGAACAGACTATGCCACGCTAGTTCCGTTATAACACGTACATCGAGCCTATTTGTTGGGTCAGCTCCGGCAAAAAGATCTTGTACAAAATAATCTTTGCCTTGCATGTGCTCTATCATATCCTCGTAAAGCGAACTAAAACCTACTTCAGACATCTCGGCGTTATTTTCCCACCAAATAGTTTCAGTGGTCGACGCAGTTTTAACAATATGTTTGTCTTTTGGAGACCGACCTGTGAATTTTCCAGTGGAAACTAAAAGTGCCCCACCGATGCCTAGCTGACCTTCTTTTCGGGCCAGGGCATGTTCAACAATTGTTGGTTCGATCAAGTTATAATAAACCTTACCCAGACCAATAATGCCTTGATGGCTAAGAGTGAAATTAGGGTTCACGAGTCCGTCGACCATCTCATTACTCCTGCGTACTAAAATCGTTAGTGTGACGTTAACACGGAGCAAACTAAATTTAACAGATCACTTTCGATTAGTTAGCGCAATCAGGAGCAGTTTTGGGCAATTATTTTTGAGAGAATTATGAAATTTATAAAAAAGAGGGATTTTTTTGTCTATGAGTCGGGCGCTAAATATTGATTCGCAGTTATTGGTTGCGTGTACAGTTAAAATTCCAGAAAGTAATGAGATCGGCAAAGGCTAAATCGTTGAGCCTTTAAGGAATGAAATAATGTTTCGGATAGCACTCGTAGATAATGACCGTAATCTATTAACATCACTATCCGTGATGTTTGAGAGTGAAGGTTTTGAGGTAACTATTTACTCTGATGGACAGTTGGCTTTGTCTGCATTCACAAGTCATATGCCTGATATTGCGATCCTAGATGTCACTTTGCCAGGGCTTAATGGGTTAGATTTGCTACAAAAAATTAGGAATAAGTCTGCAATACCAGTAATATTTTTGACTGCGAAGAGTGATGAAATTGATGAAGTCTTGGGTTTACGCATGGGGGCGGACGACTATGTAAAAAAACCTTGTTCCCAGCGAGTTTTGCTTGAACGGGTTCATAATTTGCTTCGTCGTCAAACCATAAAACCGACCGACCCCACCATAGATAGTGGAGGTAATACAATTATTGAGCGCGGTTCTTTGAAAATGGATCCACTGTGCCACGCAGTAAAATGGAATGAGGTTGATGTTTCGTTAACAGTTACGGAGTTCTTACTACTGCAGAATTTAGCGCAACGTCCTGGTTATGTAAAAAGCAGGGATCAACTTATGGATGTGGCCTATGATGAGCAGGTATACGTCGACGATAGAACAATCGACAGTCATATTAAACGCTTACGCAAAAAAATTAGATGCACTGATCCAAACTTTAAAGCAATTGAAACAATTTATGGCATTGGTTATCGATTCAACGAAGAATAAAAAAATTGTGTCCCATAAAAACACTTGTGAGAAAAGTTGTGATTGTAAAAATTAAATACACAGGATTTAGGTCGCAATCTACAAGCCAAATCGTTCTATTGGCGTTTTGGTTTAATATTTAATGAGTTACGATTCTTGGAGAACCTATACTGAAGATCCAGACAGGCTATTGTTGCATGGAACAGCAGTTACAGTTGGTGTTAGAGGATTATTAATTTTGGGGCCTTCCGGATCTGGTAAATCGCGTCTAGCACTAAAGATGATAGCCCTTGGCGCAAACCTTGTTAGTGATGATCGAGTTTGGTTGAATAAAATAGGTACGGGCTTTGAATTACAAGCGCCTGAGCAAATAAGGGGACGTATAGAAGCGCGTGGATTAGGTTTGTTGGCTTCAAAGTATAAAACACCAGTACCATTGAGTTATTGTTTAGATCTTTCTCTGGAAAATAAAGTGCGGTTGCCTCATGTCTCAGAGAAAACAAAGTTAGGTGTTAAAGTATCAATACTGCCTGGAAAACCTATTGTGCCACAGGCTGCTGCTCTAATGGTTTTACTTAAAAATGGATTTGCAAGTTATGACAAATAGTATGGAAATGGCACATGTCGTTTTAGTTACAGGGCCCTCTGGTGCAGGGCGAACAACAGCGATTAACTTTTTAGAGGATGCAGGCTTCGAAGCAATTGATAATGTACCGCTAACGCTTGCGCCTAGACTATTTGAAGGACCCAGCTTAAATCGGCCCCTGGCGTTGGGACTTGATACGCGCAATAGAGATTTTTCAGCTATTCAAATGATGGAAACGATTGAAGAGCTAGCGTCAAAGCCATCATTAAAAGTTGAAGTTTTGTACCTTGATTGTTCAGTTGATGTATTAATCCATAGATTTTCAGAAACTCGCCGCCGTCACCATCTATCGCCGGATGGAGCTGCTTTGGCAGGCATCCAAATGGATCTGGACCTAATGCAACCAGCGCGGGCTAGAGCAAATGTTTTAATAAATACGACCACATTATCGCCAAATGATTTACGTTCACAAATTAACCAATATTTTGTACCCCAGAAAGTAAAAAAATTAGCAATCTCGGTTCAATCGTTTTCGTATAAGCGTGGAGTGCCAAGAGGGGTTGATATGATGTTTGATTGTAGGTTTCTGCGAAACCCTTATTGGGATAAAGGACTTAGTAATCAAGATGGATTGAGTGTTGCCGTACAGGACTATGTTGCCGCGGATAAAAATTTTTTACCCTTTCGAAATCAGATATTGACGCTTGCGGAACTAGTTATCCCGGCCCATCAAGCGGAGGGTCGATCATACCTATCCATCGGTTTCGGGTGTACTGGTGGCAAACATCGTTCCGTCACAATGGCAGAAACTTTATGCAAAGATTTGCAATTAAGTGGTTGGCATGTGACCATAAGGCATAGGGAATTAGTAACGCAAAGAGATGTTCATGGTTAGAAAAAATTGATTGGAATAGTAATTATAGCACATGGGGGGCTAGCCACTGAATACAAGGCTGCTGTGGACTACGTGGTTGGACCACAGCCAGGAATTGTGGCGGTAACTATTAGGCCTGATTGCAATCGGGAAAAAAAACGGGATGAAATCTGTCGAGCTGCGAATTCAGTAGATTTGGGAAACGGTGTTATTATTGTGACGGATATGTTTGGTGGGTCTCCGTCAAACCTTTCTTTATCTGCGTGTAATTGTTCCAATAGACGAATTCTGTATGGTGCTAACCTTCCTTTGCTAGTGAAGCTGGCTAAGTCCCGTAAAAAGCCGTTAACAGATGCTATCGCGGAGGCGATCGATGCTGGCCGTAAATATATGGATTGCCTTCCCCTAAATGAATAGGTTGAAATTAAGTTGCTTCAAAAGTTAAATATAGTTAACGAAAAAGGTCTTCATGCTAGGGCATCGGCTAAACTAGTGGAAACAGTTGAGCATTTTGACGCTACTGCTTACATTAGCAAAGATGGCTTAATGGCAGAGGGCGACAGCATTATGGGGCTGTTGATGTTGGCTGCTGCACGAGGTGCTATGATTGAAGTTGAAACCCGTGGTCCTGAAGCAGAAATTCTAGGACGAGCTCTGAAAGAACTAATTGATGGTGGATTTGGTGAAGAAGTTTAATCAATATTGATTTGTTGTTCGTTGTTCATGCGTAGAAAACTTTGTCTTTTTTAAAAGATCCTTGCAAGCCGCAGTACGGGCTAATGTAATTAGCCCGTACTGCGCAAGAGTTATTCAAATGATAGGCCCGAATTTTTTACGCAATCTGATCTGTAAGTTTAGGTACGGCATCGAAAAGATCTGCGACCAGCCCAAAGTCAGCTACTTGGAAAATTGGCGCTTCTTCATCTTTATTAATCGCGACGATTACCTTAGAATCTTTCATACCAGCTAAATGCTGAATTGCTCCAGAAATGCCAACAGCGACGTAAAGATCAGGTGCCACTACTTTCCCTGTTTGTCCTACCTGCCAATCGTTTGGTGCATAACCTGAGTCTACTGCCGCACGTGATGCGCCAACTGCAGCTCCAAGCTTATCAGCCAGACCCTCAATAATTTTAAAATCATCTTCGGAGCCAACACCACGGCCACCAGAGACGACAATACCAGCTGAAGTAAGTTCGGGACGATCGCTTGCCGCAACCTTGTCTTCAACCCACTCTGATAGGCCTGGATCTGCACAAGCATCTATACTTGCCACTTCAGCCATACCCGCCTCATTGGAAGCTTCGAATGTTGAAGTACGTATAGTCGCGACTTTGATTTGGTCTGAGGACTTTACAGTTTGAATTGCATTTCCGGCATAGATCGGACGCTCAAAGGTATCAGCGTCTATTACAGCTGTCACTTCAGATATTATCATTACGTCTAAAAGTGCCGCAACACGTGGAAGAATATTTTTTGAGGCTGAAGTTGAAGGAGCCACAATATGGGTGTAATTACTCGAAAGTGATACAATCAGATCTGCGATAGGCTCGGCCAAGTCATGTCCGTACGCATCTGATTGCGCGCACAGAACTTTGGAAACACCTTCTAGCTTGGCCGCCGCCTGAGCGGCATCGGTGCAGCCTGACCCAACACAAAGAACAGTTACTTCGCCAATTTGTTTGGCCGCAGTGAGTGCCTTGGCCGTGGAATCCACTGACAACGTACCGCCATTAACTTCCGCTATTAATAGTACTGCCATTACACAGCCCCCACTTCTTTGAGTTTCTCGACTAATTCCTCGACTGAGCCAACTTTAATACCAGCTAATCGAGCCTCAGGCTCACCGGTTGATTCTATTTTTAAGCGTGGTGTTACGTCAACGCCCAAGTCTTCTGCAGATTTTTCGTCTAAAGGCTTCTTCTTTGCCTTCATAATATTTGGTAACGACGCGTAACGGGGTTCGTTGAGGCGTAGGTCGACAGTCACAATCGTAGGCATAGTAACTTTGATGGTTTGCAGACCTCCATCCACTTCGCGAGTGACAACTGCACTGTTACCTTCAACGCTCAATTCAGAAACGAATGTAGCCTGCGACCAACCTGTTAAGGCTGCTAGCATTTGACCAGTAGCGTTCATATCATTGTCGATAGCTTGTTTGCCTGCTAAAACAATGCCTGGTTTTTCTTCATCGATAACTGCCTTCAGAATTTTTGCAACCGCTAGAGGCTCAATGTCAGTGTGAACATCTTCAGTCGCAACCACCAGTATCGCCCTATCAGCGCCCATGGCGAGCGCGGTGCGAAGAGTTTCTTGATTTTGCTTTACACCGATTGAGACTGCGATAACTTCATCAGCCTGTCCGGCTTCTTTTAGTCGGATTGCCTGTTCCACTGCAATTTCGTCAAAGGGGTTCATTGACATTTTTACATTGGCTAGATCGACACCGCTGCCATCCGCTTTAACCCGAACTTTAACGTTGTAATCGATTACACGTTTAACTGGTACCAGAACCTTCATATTTCGACCCCGTGATGAGTGATGTTGAACAACTCTAAATTTTAATAGCTTGTTATCTGTGAATTTCCCCAAAAAACAGTGAAAAATCGACACGTTGACGTTAAGTCGCGGCGAGAAGCTCTTTTGGGCAACTCTAGTCTGTATTTCTTGGAATGTTTTGTATTCAGCGGTTAGCGCCGGGAACCCACAAGATATCGGCAACTCCGTCGTCGTTGGCTATACGGCCAGCAACAAAAAACCAATCTGATAGGCGGTTTAGATACTTTAATGCTGCGGAGTTTATGGTTTCCTGACCTGCCAACTCGACAGTGATACGCTCTGCACGCCTTGATATAGTACGGCATAGGTGCATGTGAGCGGCTAAAGTAGACCCACCTGGCAGGATAAAAGAACGAAGTGGTTCAAGTTTATCATTCATTTTGTCAATTTCAGACTCAAGGCGTAGAACTTGTGCAGCTGTGACGCGAAGAGGTTGGTATTCGGCCTCAGTATCTTTTTCCATATCTGGTCTACAAAGATCAGCTCCAAGATCAAAAAGATCATTTTGAATATTAGCCATCTTGTCATCAAGCTCGCCGCTAGCATGCAAACGTGCAAGACCGAGGGCTGCATTAGTTTCATCGACTGTGCCGTACGCGTTCACTCGGAGTGAATGCTTTTCTACTCTAGACCCATTACCCAGTGATGTTTGTCCTTGATCACCAGTTTTGGTGTAAATTTTATTTAAAATAACCATGCTCAGCCCTTTCCAAAAAATACGGCAGCAAGAATAAGAAGAACCGCTACAAATTGCGCCATGATCCGATAGCGCATTAGCCGGTTAGAATGTTTACGATTAAACTCTCCGCCCTTTGCAAAACCACCAATGCCCAACGTCAAAATAGCTAAAACCACAATACAAGCAATTGTGGCTATTATTAAAAGTGGATCTTTATCCATGGTATTGCTCCCACATAACGACTCACCGTTTAGGTGAGATCGCGCTAAAGACCAATCCCATGCGACATTACAACCGCGCGATAAACCAATCTAATGCGCGTGTTGGCAGGATGCGTTTCAGTGCACCCATAAAATGGGTAGGAATAGTTACATAATATCGTGGCTTGGGGCGACGGCTACTTAAAGCTTTTACTACGACTGCTGTGACAGCAGAAGCTGGGAGTTCGAAGGCATCTGGCCCATCTTTTGGTTGGTACAGCCGCCTTACCAGGCCAGTTTCATATTGATTTTTTCGAGGCGAATTTTGCCAGTCAATCCACCGCTCAAAATGTGGAATTGAGTTCTCGCGAATTTTTGTACCGATGGGGCCAGGTTCTATCAGGATGATATCAATATTTGTATCCCGCATTTCAATACGTAATGTATCAGTGAGACCTTCCAAGGCAAACTTAGTCGAATTATAAGCGCCACGCCATGGCATGGTGACGAAACCTAATACTGAAGAGCAATTTAAAATTTTCCCATGTTTCTGGGCACGCATAATCGGGATTACCTGCCTTATTACTTCATGATAACCGAAGACATTTGTTTCATAGATTGAACGTAAAGCGTCAGTCGGCAAATCCTCAACAGCGCCCGGAACAGCGAAGGCCCCATTATTAAATACAGCATCCAATGTCCCACCAGTTTGTTCGGTAATGTAATCGATCGTTTTGGAAATGCTCGAAGTATCACTATGGTCAAGTCTTGGTGCCTCAAGCCCCATCTTAGTTAACTTATCGCAATCTTTTTGCTGGCGGCAACTCGCAAACACCCTCCAGCCCTGCGCGTGTAGGGTTATGGCGCAATCTAACCCAATGCCGGATGAGCAACCGGTAATCAAAATTGATTTTTGCATTTTTGTTCCTCAGATATAATTATTAGCAGGCGCATTATAAGAGGTTTAGTCAATCACCATTCGTAATCTTTTAATATTGGTTTGTTAAATACTTTTCTCTGATTAATGAGCTCAAAATAAAAGATGTGATCATGCATTATTATCCAAATTAAAATAACATTTTTTATAGCTTTATAGAAACCTCTGTCGATTTATAAAAAATTTGATTTAGTCTTAAATCGTATCGGGTTTGTCTGGACCTACTAGATTTGGGCAGATACACCACATGTATGTCCAAAGATACAAATACAACAGATATGCCATCAAATGAAGTGTTGGAACCGCTGCGGCGGGCTATTGGTGAACGTTATCTGACTTATGCATTATCTACCATTATGCATCGTGCACTTCCAGATGCGCGTGACGGCCTTAAGCCTGTGCATCGACGAATTTTATATGCAATGCGCGAACTAAAACTTAATGCTAGCGGAGGTTTCAGGAAATCAGCAAAAATTTCTGGCGACGTAATGGGCAACTATCATCCGCATGGGGATGCTGCAATTTATGACGCGATGGCACGCTTAGCGCAGGATTTTAATGTTAGATATCCGTTGGTAGACGGACAAGGAAATTTTGGTAATATCGATGGCGATAATCCTGCTGCCAGTCGATACACAGAAGCTAGAATGACAATCGTAGCGGAGGCTCTTCTAGAAGGCCTATCGGAGAATGCTGTAGACTTTCGTGAAAACTATGATGGTACTCTTACCGAACCCATAGTGTTGCCTGCTACTTTCCCAAATCTTCTTGCAAATGGGAGTAGTGGAATCGCAGTTGGGATGGCAACAAATATTCCACCGCATAATATTCCAGAACTAATTGATGCATGCTTGCATTTGATAAAAACTCCAGACGCGCGTGATGACACTTTGTTGCAATATGTTCCGGGTCCTGATTTTCCTACTGGTGGTGTTCTTGTAGAACCGGCTGAAAATATTGCACAAGCTTACAGGTCAGGCCGAGGTTCGTTCCGACTTCGCTGCAAATGGGAGCTAGAGGATTTGGGCCGTGGATCGTGGCAGATTATAGTCACAGAAATTCCATACCAAGTGCAAAAATCTAAACTTATAGAAAAATTAGCTGAAGTTATCCAAACTAAGAAAGTACCAATTTTGCTCGATGTACGTGATGAGTCAGCAGAAGATATCCGGATTGTTTTGGAACCGCGCAGTAAAACTGTCGATCCCGAAGTTTTAATGGGTATGCTTTTTCGTAACTCTGACCTTGAGCTGCGCTTCAGTCTAAATATGAATGTCTTAATAGACGGCCTAACCCCCAAAGTGTGCAGCATGAAAGAAGTATTGCGCGCATTTTTGGACCACCGGCAAGAAGTATTAGTTCGTCGATCTGGTCATCGTCTTGCCAAGATTGACCATCGGTTAGAAGTTTTAGAAGGATTTATTTTAGCTTTTCTTAATCTTGACCGTGTGATTGATATTATTCGCTATGACAGTGATCCTAAAACTTCTTTGATGTTTGAAGACTGGGCCCGAGATCATCCTCGGGCGATGGCTGAAAGTGATTATGTGGGACCACAAACATACCGAAAAGTGATAGTGGGACAGGAAGAGCTTAGCGAAATACAGGCTGAAGCTATTTTAAATATGCGATTAAGAAGCTTGCGTCGTCTTGAGGAAATTGAATTGCGTCGTGAACGTGATGATTTGCAGAAAGAAAGAGCCAACCTAGACGATTTACTCGAGGATGTTGGTCTGCAGTGGTCTAAGATAGCAGAGCAATTACGTGCAACGCGCCGGGCGTTTGGCAAAGATTACAAGGGGGGTAGCCGCCGCACCGTTTTTGCAGAAGTAGATGAAATGGAGGAAGTTCCGCTTGAGGCAATGATTGAGCGTGAACCGGTGACCATTGTTTGTTCAAAGATGGGTTGGATAAGGGCTATGTCTGGCCATTTAGCTTTGGATAAGGCCCTGAAATATAAAGACGGCGATGAGGCCCAGTTTATTTTTCATGCTGAAACGACAGATAAACTAATTGCCTTTGGTAGTAACGGTCGTTTTTTTACAATACTTGCTGCTAACCTGCCTGGTGGTCGTGGCATGGGCGAACCTTTACGTTTGATGATAGATTTGCCTAACGAGGCAGAAATTATTGACTTATTTATTCATGATTCAAAGATAAAAAGATTGGTAGCATCAACCGCGGGTGATGGCTTTGTAGTTAATGAAACGGAGATCGTTGCGCAGACCCGCTCTGGACGGCAGGTTTTGAATGTTAAAGGAGCGACTAAAGCTCTTACCTCGCAACCCATACAAGGTAAGTATGTTGCATGTATTGGTGAAAATCGAAAAATGCTCGTATTCGATATTAGTGAACTGCCGGAGATGAATAGAGGGAAAGGGGTGCGCCTACAGAAATATAAGGACGGAGGCCTGTCTGATGTGACAACATTCTCTATGGAAGAGGGGTTGTCTTGGAAGGACCCTGCCGAACGCACGCGAACGGTTGAAGAAGCAGAGCTTCAGGAGTGGATTGGTAAGCGTGCCAGCGCTGGACGTATGGCCCCTCGAGGGTTTCCCCGTGATAACTGTTTTAAATAAAGATGATTACTAGATTTTCTGATCCACAAATCATGAACACTTAAAAAGAAAATGCATAGTGAAACGGTCTAGTATTTCTTGATTAATGTACCCAACAACGCTCTTGATTTTTATCCTGTGGTCCCCTAGGTGCTCATCCATGATATAAACTTGGGTCTTTTGACTCCTAAAAAAAGAGGAGCCTCCCATGGCTAAGGAAAAGTTTGAACGTTCAAAACCACAC